>JACMKL010000039.1 GCA_014380105.1 Candidatus Melainabacteria bacterium | reverse complement strand
CGTTTTGAAGGAAAAACATTTGGGCGAAAACTGCATGTCTGTAGCGAAGACTATGAATAATTTGGCAGTCGTCTATCAGAACATGGCAAATTATCCCGAGGCAGAGAGACTATACAAGAAAGCCCTTGCCATAGAGGAGAAAGTGTCTACCAGAGACAATTCCGCCATCGCCAGTAGCTTGAATAATTTAGCTGCATTTTACGATCAGCAGGGAAGATACACAGAAGCTGAAGCAATGTACAAACGTGCTCTTTCAATTAAGGAGCGATTGTTAGGACCGGCCCATCGTGACACTGCTTCTTGTGTAAGTAATCTTGGTTTACTCTATTTGCATAAAAAAGAATACGACAAGGCAGAGGCTTATTACCGTCGCGCACTGAGTATTTGTGAAACCACTTTGGGGCAGGTGCATCCTTCGGTCGCGTCTGAAATGTCTCACCTGGCGGAGCTTTACCGTATTCAGAAAAAATATAATCAGGCAGAGCCCTTGCTCCGAAAAGCTATGAATATGTATGAGAAAAAACTTGGTATCAACAATTTGGAAGCTGCGCTCTGTATGTACAATTTGGGTAGCCTTGAACGTGACCAGGGAAATTTTAAAAAAGCCGAGCCATTATTTCGTCGAACACTTGGTGTGCGTGAACGGTTGCTTGGTCCTGGGCATCCAGAAACAATCGCAGTAATGCGAGACTACGCCTCAGTCTTGAAAGCTCTGAATCGTGACACAGATGCTGAAGCTGTCGAGCAAAAATTTGCGAAATTTGTAAAAGCAAAACCTATCAAAGAAAAAACAGCAGATGCTCCGAAGACGGAAACTGCAAAAACTCCCTAGTTACAAAATAGCGTGACACTAAATTTGGTGCCTGCTCGATTTTATTTTCTAGTTTGATTCTTTGATTGAACCAGCTGTCGCTAACTCTTTAGCAATAGTCTGATCAAATTCGATTTCGGTGTCAGCCGGTTGCGGCTCAATCGTGCTGTGTGAATTGACGCGATACTGGCGCCCTTTCCATGAAACATTATTGCCACTCAGAACCAGGTACGCCGAGCGCAAATAGATAGCAGTCACCATCATGCAACCGAGAGGCAAATAGAAGAAATGCAGCCACGTCACACCATCGTAGTATCGCTTAGTGTTGCCGAACCAGGCAGCAAGCATAAACAATTCAATACCTACGAGAGGCGCAATGAAATGCAGACTGGCGGGCGGTCTTCCCTGGGCAACTTCTGATGCAACATAAGCGAGATGGATAAAAGGACCAACCAGCGATGTGTTGATCAAAATCAAAATTAGAGCGAGATAGGCAATATTGCATTCAATCAATGAATAGGCATTCTTTGTCCAGCCGAACCACAAAGTCTCGAGATTCTGGTACATACGTACTTTGTAGAGCAGCGATCCATCAGCAGCCATAATTTGGTGACCACTGCTTTTGACCTTTCGAGCCAACATGATGTCGTCCAGGATTTGATCTTTGACTGCACGGTGACCACCGACGGCATCGTAGACATCTCGTCGAATCAAGATGTATTGCCCATATGCGTAAGCACGATCATCTTTAGGATCGTTGACTGTATTCATCGGGTCGCCAACCAAGAACGAACCAAGCAAGACTGGTGAAACTACTTGCTCCCAGAAAGTTTTGAGCTCTTGAATCGGCATAAAGCTGATCATGGCGGTCTTTTGAGTGATTGCGTAATTGAGAGCGTAGCGAAGAGAACGGTGTGTGTGGCAGGTATCAGCGTCAGCGAAAATGATCCATTCGCCTTTCGTGTGTGGGTAGGCTTGGACCAGGGCATTGCACTTTCCGAGCCAGCCTGTAGGCATCTCGCGCCCTTTCACGAATTTGACGTGCGGGTAGCGTGAGGCAATCTCGGCAATGATTTCACCTGTGCGGTCGGTTGAGCGATCGTCGATTATGACAATTTCATAGTTCGGATAGTCTTGCTGCGCAAGAGATTCGAGGCAACGCGCAATTTTCGTTTCTTCGTTGCGAGCCGGAATAATTACAGATACAAAAGGTAGACGTTCGTCCGGAATACTAGGTAGTCCAACCCGCTTGAATCTCATAAAGAAAATGTGCGTCAAGCCGGTCAGGCAGACGATCAACATGGTGTTCAGAAAGACGAGGCTGAACAGGTTCATTACTTAGTGGATCCGCCTTGCCGGGTGAGGATTCTGTTTCCGCACTCAGTTTTGCTTGTGGAAAAGGATTTGTCAGACACAGATACTACCATTGGAATGGCGCCTCTTGCCTTGCCTGAAATTCTTTTGTACTGAAAGATTGTGCAATTTGCTGAGTCGAAATTAATACTCGCCAATAGGCAACAGGGAAGGGCTTGTGTAGATGTCATTATTTAGAGTATTGGAAGATTTGAGCTTTATAGAAGATCACCGGTTATTCTTACTATGAATAGGTGACAAATAAGGCAACCAAAGCTGTTATGACAAATCGAGCTCTATTAATAACGCTTTTCACTCTCATTTGTGCGAGTGCTTGGGTGCTCGATCGCTGGGTGGGCTCAGCGGTAAATCTCTTTCTCCTGGCGATTGTCGCAATCTCAGCTACCCACATCGTCTGGTTGCTTTCAGTTCAAGTCAAATGGCACAGAATGCGCAAGGATCACCCTTTTGAGGTCCCGACGCTGGACTGGACTCCCTACATTAATATCTTTGTTTCGGCCAAAAACGAATCTCGCGTAATCGAATCTTGCGTCCGAAATCTCTTCAAAATCGACTATCCGCATTACGACGTCTGGATAATCGACGATTGTTCGACAGACAATATGCTCGAAATTCTGGAAAATCTCAAAGGTGAATTTCCTAGACTTAATGTTTTAGCTCGTCAAAAGGGCTCTCAACCTGGAAAGTCAGCTGCCCTTAATGAAGCTCTGCCACTCTGCAATGGCGAGATAGTTGTGGTTTTTGACGCTGATTCATATGTAAAACCAGATTTTTTCCGCATCACAGTTCCGTTACTTAAGGGTGATGACATTGGTGCGGTGCAAGCGCAGAAAAAATTCTACGACCACCAGGAAGGATTTTTGGTCGATTGCCAGGCTTCTGAATATGCGATGGATACCTGCTTGCAGATGGGTAGACATCTACTTGGCGGTGCCGTCGAATTGCGTGGCAATGGTCAATTAGTTAAGCGTGCCGCGCTCGTGGACGTTGGTGGTTGGAATAACAATTCAATTACAGACGACCTCGACTTGAGCATGCGACTTCTTATTCACAGATGGGATATCAAATTTAGCGCAGACACATGCGTATACGAGGAAGGCATTACGACCTTCCGTTCGCTCTTCCGTCAGCGTCGTCGTTGGGCAGAAGGTAGCATTCGTAGATATCTGGATTACATCATTCCACTGCAATTTCCGTCACATGCTTCACTCGTGGAACGCTTTGACATTTTTTCATTCCTAGTTGAATTCGCATGGCCTGCACTGACTTTCCTCGCTGTTGCCCAAGCTGTCGTAGATACCGTAAATGGTGTGCCGAATGATGCACCGTTGATTATTGGTGTTTCGATGTTTGCTCTCGTGACAATTTTCGTACCGCTGTTTGCAGCATTGCGCTTTTATCGTAAGGACCTATCGCCATGGGCCGCATTCTTCAATGCCTTTGTCGTTAATTCCTACATCTTCGTGCTCTGGTCGCCCTGCGTAATGGTTTCGATCTGGCAAATCATGTTCCGCAGCAAAGCATCAGCCTGGAAGGCTACTGAGCACTTCGGTCTTGAGTCTCAGCCGACCACTGCTTCAGACGCAGGCTAGAAAAGCTTTTATCCTATACTTGAGTGAAACGGCTAGAAGGGCACGTATCCGTTTGACCATTTTGAAAGAGCGCATATCGAATCCGGCACAACTGCAGTGAAACCAAATATGGTGGCACCGTTAACGAGCTCTCTAATTGCTCCAGCCGCACTTCTTCTAAGAGCGACTAGAGCTGAAATAACGCCAGTAGGATGAATACCGCCTGGCAACTGCGCTTCTGTGAAATCTGCAGCCATCAGCTTGATTGACACGGCTGATTGCCATTTGTACTCTTAGCTGATTCAGATGGTGGCGGAGGAGACTTTAATGAGCACTAGAGAGCATGGTGGTAAGACTCCAAGCGTCGCAGAATTGGAAAAATATGTTAGAGAAAAGACTAAGTTAGAATTCTGGGTGTCAACTGGTGACCGGCTTTCCGGCAAATTGCGTTGGTTCGATGATGAAGTTTTCGCCTTAAGTGATGATGCTGGGGATGCCGTAACGCTGCTGAAAAGTAGCGTGATTGGATATAAACCAGCTACCACTTAGCAAGCTAAAAGCCTGCAATGATGCGGTTTGAAGTGCAGCACGATCTCAATTCGTGTTACACTTTTGTTGGTCACGCTTATCTTCATGTCTTCAAGCGGAGTTTGCTAGCTTGTTCAAGAATTATATTCGTAGAGGAATAGGTGTCGATCTCGGCACTGCAAATACTCTGATCTACATCGACAAACAAGGCATCGTTTTGCGAGAGCCCTCAGTTGTTGCAGTCGATGATGCAACAAACACTGTCAGAGCAGTTGGTGAAGAAGCGCGGGCAATGCTTGGTCGCACTCCGCAAGGTGTTCGTGCCACACGTCCATTGAAAGACGGTGTGATTGCCGAATTTAAATATGCCGAGTACATGCTCAAAGAATTTCTCAGTCGTGTTATGAACGGCAACCGTGGTTGGATGGCTCCTGATTTAGCGATCGGTGTTCCATGCGGTATCACTGACGTCGAACGTAATGCCGTCCGACAAGCCGCCCGCAGCGCCGGTGCAGGTCAAATCTATCTTCCAGAAGAGCCAATGGCAGCAGCGATAGGCTCAGGTCTTCCAGTTTCGGAAGCGACAGGCTCAATGATCGTTGATATCGGTGGCGGTACCACTGAAGTTGCGGTGATCAGTCTTTCTGGTATCGTCGTCAATGAATCATTGCGAGTAGCTGGTGACGAATTAAATGAAAGCATTATTCGTTATTTGAAAAAAGTGCACTCACTGGCTATCGGCGAGCGTACAGCGGAAGAAATAAAATTTCGACTAGGCTCTGCTTACAAGACTCAAGAAAATGATCGCTATGAAGTGCGTGGATTGAATTTAATCAACGGACTGCCTCGCACTGTGACAATTAGTCGTGGCGAAGTCAGAGAAGCGATGACTGAGGTTTTGGTACGCGTTGTCGAAGCTGTGCGTCGCACACTCGAGCGTACTCCTCCGGAATTGGCAGCCGACATCTACGACCGCGGCATCATGCTCACCGGTGGTGGTGCCTTGCTCCAAGGCCTCGACGAATTGATTTCGAACGAAACTGAAGTACCCGTTTTAATTGCAGAAGATCCCCTCTCGTGTGTTGCTATCGGTACGGGCAAAATGCTCACCGACGCAATGTATCGCAGAGTGCTGGCTCAGTGTCTCTGCGAAAATTAGGGAGGCTCTACGGTGGCATCCCAGAACCAGGGGCAACTTGATTCTGAGGCGATCGCTGAGGTTGTCTTCTTCCTCATCGTGGTCTGGATGGTCGCAGGTCCTATTCGTGGAACTGTACTTTCAACACAGGTTTGGTTTAGCTCTGTGTTCACGAAAGGTGCAGGACAAGTCGAATCGACCAAGAATTTAGCGCAGCAATTAATTGAATCTTCCGAGCGCATCAAGACTTTGGAAGGGAAATTAGCCAAATCAGAACTT
>JACMKL010000347.1 GCA_014380105.1 Candidatus Melainabacteria bacterium | reverse complement strand
TTGGAAGCGCAGTCGAATATGGAGAAAGCGCTTAAAATTTTTGAACTTCAGCCCAAAGATGATGCTCGCTACTTGAAGGGGGCATATGAAGGCATGATTGTAATTTTGGAGAAGCAGAATAAATCTGAGCAGGCTCAATCAATCAAAAAGAAGTTGCAGGCTCATGAACAAGACATGTTTGAGTGGAAGAGAACTGAAACGAATTTGTGAAAACGAATCGTAAGAATAAATTTCTGCTCAGGCCATTTGTTGTCTGCGTCTTGAATACTGGTTGAGTAACGCTACGCCCTTTTGCTGTGTTTCGACAGGGCGTCCAGGCGTACGGTCGCCGGATCCGCGGAAAACCAAATATTCAACATCCGGTCTGTGCGTGCCACCACGAGTTGGTGAAGGGTTGATGCCGAGAGCATCTGCTAGTGCCATCGAACCTTCTCCTATTTTGTAGGATGGACCGACGTCGGCAAAAACAGCAAATTGCACTTTACCCTGATAGCGAACGGCAGCGATATCGCCAAGTTTTATGCCGAGGTGTTTGTAGCTACCGCCCGGTAATACGATATATGGAACTCGCTCGGCATTTACCGGCGCACCATTAGGATGTCTCAAGCTGGTCTGTGATTGTCCACAAGGATCGATCTGACGTGCACGCGGGCTGCCATCGGCATCGACTTGCATTCCTGAGCGGAAATAGAGCACTCCACCAGGCAACATTTCCATGCGTTTTGAACGGCCTGATTTGTCGCGACTGACGTTGTCGAAGAGGGCATTTAGTGCGCGCGGATCTTGAATATTCATCTGGTCGATTGACGGTAATGGTTGAGTCGGATCGTTCGATTTCTGCCATTCCGACCAGACAGTTGGATTAGACATCATCTGTCTGAGCCTGCCTTGCACATCCTCACCACGTGCGTCCCAATACTCATCTGTTTCATTTTCTGCCGCTTGACCGAGCTTGGATTGCCCGTTCATGTGTGTTTCCCACCAGGAGCCGTAATAGCTCACATCATGTCCCCGTGCGTCTTTTTCCCGCGCGAAGGTTCCATCACCGTTGCTCACGCCCCTGACTAAAATGCGATCTTTGCCACTATTATCGGTGGCATAAAGATGAACCATTTTGCGAGATCCTGCTGGTTCGATTTCTATTCTCAGGTTGCGAGTGTGACCATTGACGTCATTAAAGGAGAAGCTCGTTGTGCCCTGTTTAGCCAGTTCCTCAACTGCTTTCAATTTTTCGATTGCAGTTGATTTGTCGTTGGCAATTGTTTGAATCAATTTTTGCTGTGTTGCATCATTTACTTTTGCTGTTTCAATCTTTGCTGCAGCGTCTGTGACATCTCTGGGGCGATTAGATGTGGCATCAATAGTAGTGTTTGGCAATACACCGGAATTTTTTAGACTGGCGTCGAGTGCTGTCATCTCCTCGCGCTTTTTCTCTTCTGTGTTTTTCCAATCTTCTTTCTTTAAAGAGTGTACTCCAGCATTATTTTCACTCGTCTGCTTCTCTGCCGAGTCACTTGCAGCGGGCGCTTTTTTTATAGATGTTTCGGGTGCTTCGGTCGTGGGGGCGGCCATTGAAGAGTTTCCGTCGTTTAGTAAGAGACACTTTGGGAGTGTGAACACCATAGATTGGCTCGTCTGAATTAATCCTGAACAGCGCTCGAATGCCCTACATATGTGGATTATTGATTTGTTTTCCGCGCGCAAAAATGTCTGATTTTTGTTCAGGATTTTTTCAGATGCCAGGCGTTAAATTGCTTACATCGCCGCAAGAGACTGCCTGACCGAAAGCGGCGAGAATACTTTCAAGCGAAGGGGAAGTGGATTGGCGGGCTCAAATAAGATTCAGACTGCCTGTATGAATGACTGTTTGAGCTGGCCCGTCCCTATATAAGTCCGACAATTGTTGGACGAAACAAGTTAAAGCGAAGGGGAAAGGCGGCTTAAGGGCCGTCTTTCAATTTGGTGTTTTTTCGGACGATTGTTAACCCAATCTTAGAGCGTGCGCTAGCTAGACTAACTCGTTGTCATTTTGTAAAACGTCAATCGCCCGACTGGTAATGGGCATAGGCATTGTGACCAGATGTAAAGAGGTGGTACTACACAAAAGTTTCGTAGGTAGATAAGGCCAGATCTGATTATTTAAAAGCACCTCTTTTCTCCCTCTTACACAACACCTAAAAAACCCTTTCAGACAATATCCTCGCGCAATTCCTGCTTTTCTCTTCTGGTTATCCACCGGCGGAGGGGAGCATCGCTGGGTTTTCGTACTGTGGGTCTGCGATCTGCATAGGCGTGTTGTGTTTGTTCGAAGAAGAGAGGTCGTTTGTTGTAACCACTCCCGGCTCAAAACGCTTTTGCGAGCCACTTCCTAAACGTTCGTCACCTGGAAAAAACTATGAAGACCGAAATTGAAGTCTTGAAGTCTCGCCATGCCTCCGCATCCCGCCACGTCGCACGTCTCACCACGCTAAAAAAAGCTGCCGACGCGGCACTTCAGGACGCTACCACGCAACTCACCATTCTTGAAATGCAGTTGAGCAGCCAGAGAACGATTGCGTTCAACCGCACTCACCCTCGCGCTGCCGCTGCTACGTCTCGTCTGATGAATGTCAGCTTGCATCTCTCTGGTCGGTTGGACTACGCCACCGAGCAGGTCAAGCAAGTCACACACGCATCTACCGAGTTGTCCAAAGTTTCGGAAGCGACGCATGTCGTTGAATACTCCGATTCGGTGGCAGAAGCACTTGCAGCAATGCTCGTGGATTTCGATTGTTGTGAAGGTGTGCAGCATGCAACCGCGGATGCTCTGAAGCGAGTTGAAGAACTCGACCGCGCTTTTACCACCGTGGCATGCCAAACCAAGCACAAACCTGAAGACGTCGAGACGCTCTACAACTGCCTTCACCAGGTGGCAGACGCCGTCACTTCGCTCGTCATCCTGTCCAACAAAGCAATCGCGCGCATCGGTTACGACCTCGTTTTCAACGACGAGAAAAATCGTGCCTACGCGCAGACGCCCAAGGACAAGTAAGCGAGTCAATCCCCAACTGTAATCGTCTAACTCTCTCAGGAGAAAACCATGAAAGCATTCCGTGTACGTGACGTAGGACAAGTGGACGCAGCAATCGCATGGAAGGGCATGGACGGCACTGCCTTCGTTTTGGTCGGTGGCACCAATCGTCCTTACATCACCGTCTCTCCCGAGCTTGCCACCGCAAGCGAGCGCGAAGGTCGCGTCTTTGAGGTGGACTACAAGCTCGATGGGCTCGGTGGTCTGGTTTTGGTGCCGACCAAGGGTGTGGAAGACAAAGACGGCGAGCGGGCGCGGTGTGCATTCATCGTGATTCCGACCGGCGGCTTCGACTTCCGCTTCTCTCCAGAACAGTCGCCGATTAGGCCGCGTTATTCCAACGTGTGCCGCGTCGTCGTTCTGGCGCCGGGAGAATCGGTGACCGCGTTTCCGCATGTTCACACCCTGCGCGACGCGGATGCGGTTCGCCCTCTGGCTCTTCGCTACGACGGGAAGGAAGTCACCTTCACTCCCGTCGGCTAGTTCGACCACAAGTCTGACTGGCAAATCCAAACGAAACGCGGGCAAAACCTGTGTTTCGTTCCGGTCCTGACGAACTTGCCTGTGGTGCGCAGGACGTCTTCTGATGCGAGCTTTCGGCACGCGTCACCAACTTGCCTGGCGGCTTGCTTCATCCGCCTCGCGTGTCGTGAAGTTTGGCTTCACCAACAACCATTTTTCCCAAGGAAAACACACCATGATCCGTATCATCTTCGTCGGCATGCTCGCCGTCCTCCTCTCCGGCTGCGCAGGCATGCAGCTGGGTCCGAACACCACCACCGGCATCGGTGTTGGCGCCATCGGAGGAGCAATCCTCAACCGCGACAACCCCGCTGCCGGCGCCATCATCGGCGGTGCCATCGGCGGCCTGATCGGCAACGCCGGCGACCAGCAACAAGGTCACCAGCATGGCAACTACCCGCGCGGTGGCTACGACAACCGCTGCAACGGTGGTTGCGGTGGGAATAGCGATTGGCAGCGCCGCCAGGAATGGGAGCGTCGCCAGGCGTGGGAGCGTCAGCAGCAGGAGATCCGTCGTCAGCATATCGAGCAGCAGCGCTGGGAGCAGTACTGCCGCCACAACTGGCGCATGGACCGTCGCTGCCGCTAATCACGGAAGCGCAAACGCGCTGGCATTTGCTAGTGCGTAGTTAGTGGGGACGCAGGCAGCAATGCCTGCGTCTTCTTTTCGCCGGAAGATGGATGCAAATCCACCTCCAAAATGAAAACGCAGATACGGCGCGGCAGAACAGAACGCTGCGCTTCGAGGAGAAGGATATTTCCAATGCCCGCACTGTCAATCATCGCCAGGAACGATGCCCCGCATCTCACCGCCCCGCGTCAGGCCCCTCGGCTTGTCACGCGCGACGGTGAAACGGTCGATCCGTTCCTGAAAAGTGTCGAAGCGCTCGTCGCCTACATCAAGGCTGAATACGGTCGTTCGTTCGCCGCGGACCTCGTCTCGTGCCCCACTCAGCGCGTTTCGATGCCCGAGGAATTCACGAAGGAGCAGATTGGCCGCGCCGTCGAGCTCGTCAAGGAAGACGGTTGGGAGATTTACCCGACCTACTGCGGCAACATGAAGACGTTCTGGGTTCGCACCCACGACTTGTTCGCCTGATTATCCGCAGCAAGAAAACAGTGTGCTTTCCCTTCGGGAGGAAGCATAAAAACAATCAATGCTACGTCCGAGTATTCAGTTTCGGCTAGCAAAAGCACAAAGGCTACAGAAAATGAGCAGGTCCTATCGCTATTCGCCCTTCACCGGCAACTCTTTTGCCGAGAGTGAAAAGCAGGACAAGCGGCGCGCCAATCGCCGTCAGCGCCGTATGATTCGCGAGTCCATGACTTCCGCATTCGACGGTCTGGTTCTGCCCGACATTCGCGAGGTCAGCAACGCTGCTACCTTTCGGAAGGACGGGAAGCAGCACATCACCCCTGCCACGCCGGACTATTTGCGCTTGATGCGTAAGTAGTCTCCCTTCAATCTAGTTCAATTCCGGGCGCGGATTCTCTGCGTCCGGAGCTTTCTTTCGTGCCGCATTTGCTGCATTGAGAAATGGAGGACGAAATGCAAACAGCAACTTCGAATTCATCGCCAGAGCCCTTGCGGATCAGTGTTGCGCCGTACCATCAGGTCACGCATCCGCTGGTCACAGCTACGGCAAGACATGGCAGCTTCGACCTGGAAACGGTCGGCGAATGGGTCATGCAGGACGACGCCAATCATCAGAAAGGTGTCCCCGACAGCCGAACCTATCTGGTTTACGCCCTCAGTTTTCTGATGGGCATCGCCACGCGTCAACAGCGTTACGCTGACGTGTGTCTCCAACAAAAGGCGCGCGAGGAAGACTCACTCAAGCGGATGGAAGAAGTTCTTCCGATGATGACGAACATCGGCCTCGACATCAGCGATTTGAACTCGCACGCTGAAGTGATGCGTTTTCAGATTCAGCAGCTCTCTGATACTGCTGCCGCTCACGAAGGCAATGCAGCTCAGGTCAACATCGTCATCGCGCGCCTCGACGAACGCATCGCAAATGCCTTCTTCAGCACCGCGACCGGCACCAACATGAGGCAGAATTAGAATTTGAGCTACAAAAATTCGGAAGAGAGGAGCAGCCCCCAAGGCTACTCTTCTCTCCCCGTTTTCTAAAAGCTGTTTATACTAGTCGGAGTAGTATTAGGGCCGGGCTACTGAGGAGGATTACTGTTTGGAAATCCGTCCAATTCATTGAGCTCTGTGCCAACAATCGCACGAGCCTTCTTCTTCGCTTTGTTGGCGATAGAGTGCAAATTCTGAGCCTCTAAAACTTCCGCAGCATCTTTTAGATTTTCTGCAGGCTTCAGTTCATCACCTCTGCCTGTAACGTCTGTTTCGTTTTCGGTTTCGGTATTAGTATTTGTTTTCACGATTTTACTCTCTCTAATGAGCCATTCTCGGTCCGCTTGCGGTCCGTTCGTGAAGTGAGACGGCTCAGGTTGCCAGAGGTTCCAAAGTCGGTAGAAAAGATATTACTTAGAGGCTTCAGCCCTCAGCATTTCAGCGTTTTCAACTGCACGTCCCTTTACTTGTCGGGCATACTTGGTTCCTTTTATGCAGTCCGCTGCCCCTCTGTAGTTTCTAGCTTGAATGCATTTTTTGAAATCGGCAAAAGTTGAAAAACTTTCTGGACCCATATTGAACATCATGTCAATCAAAACTTTTCGGACGTTTTCCGGTTGACTATCAAAACCTGGAAAACTTTTGCGGCAGTCGAAGAGGGCTCGCAGAGTAGTTATGCGCAGTAGAGTCTCTGACTGCGTGTCAGTTAAAACGACAGGCGTATCAGTATTTTCCCTCGCGATAATCTCATCGCTATTTATACCGGCTGCTGCCAAAAGCTCTTTTGAACCTTTGGCTTGCAAATTTGTGCCAAAGCCTATCGTGAGCAGATTTTCGGTGTCACGATAGGCGGTTTTTTCAAAGCCCTCCTTCTCTTTTAAGCTGCTCATTACTTTCTCTAGCTCGCCCTCATTAAAAGGCAGAGAGTCGTAATTTTGTTCTAAAAATATTGACCGCAATTTTTGATATTCGTTATCAAGGCGCTCAGGTGTGATGGCTCCCGCCAACGGTAAGGTGATTTTCACACCGCTGACTGTGAAAGTGGCGTCATGGAAATCCGATTGACCCTGCAATTTTCCGTTTGTATCAAAAGTCTGCCAGTTGCGACTCAAAGCGTTGAAGCGTATGGTGTGACCGGTTTCATTGATTTTAATTTCGCTCAGAGTTGATTGGTTTTTCCCCACGGACCAGACGAAACTTTCCCGCTCATCTGGACCGTAGTAAAAAGCTTTGCTGCAGTTTCTATAGATTGACACTGTGCCATTTTCGTCGAAACTGACGCTGCCATTTTTTCCGCTGTAAGATTTTTCAGTATTGAAGATCGACAAGGATGGAAGATTATCGTCTCCCCCGATACACAGCTTGAATAGTGGACGATTTTCTTGAAATTCTTTCTGTCCATCAAAATTCGCCCGTGTTGAAGGTTTCTCACCAACTATCGCTTCTGATTCTCTAACGTCGCCCATTTTTTAAAACCTAGATTTGATTTCTGCGTGAGCATAGTCATATCGAAAGTTTGTTATGAAACTGCAAAACGCTGGGCGGTCTTGCCGTGGGCTGACTTTTGTTAGACGTTCATAGTGGTCCAGGCGTGTGGTGCATTTGCTTCATTTGAAGTTACTGCTTTGTTCTGGCTATTTGTGTAGCGCATGTAGTCGCGATAGTTGTCGACTACGGACTGCACAACTTCATACGAAGCGCCTGAACTGGTCAGGTTTTGGATTGTGCTTTCGAACGAGACGATTACTTGGTCTTTCTCTGCATTCTTGTCCAAACCTTCTGGCAATCTTGCAGGCATTGGAGCAATCGAGCGGCTCAGTTCCAGTGGTTGATTGGTGTGATTCTCTGGCAACCATGCGGTTGTTGGTGCTTTTGGAGCGAAGTCATTCATTGGTGTTGGTGCGCTGGCTGCGCCGGAAAGGAACGCAACAT
>JACMKL010000346.1 GCA_014380105.1 Candidatus Melainabacteria bacterium | reverse complement strand
TCCGCCCGTGCCAACGGTTTAATGGAAGAAGCAGAGTGCTTCCAGTTCAGCATTTGAAAATACTAGCGTTTGGCGTTGATCGCTGGCGCGCGCGCGAAGTAAAATAAATATCTGAAATCAGCAGGGAGGGCGCCATCGTCATAAGTTGCTTGGTGTGTCGAGTCATCAACAACAGTAAAATCATACTGAAACATGTCTGCTGCACGAGGAGTCTTTTTAGAAACTGTCTTCACTTTCAAAATTCCGCTCAATTTGATTGCGCCTTCAAGCTTTTCACGGTCAGCTTGATCGAGAGCAGAAAATTCTGTTTCATAGACTTTACTGATTCCGGCAAAACCGCCACTTTGCTTATACGAAAATGATTTCAGCTCTTTATTCATTTTGCCCTTTCTCTAGCAATAAATTGGATGATTCGCTGACAGTCTTTATACTGTGCGCATTAGTGAGAAACACCACGCACAGTGGCAAGCCAGAATTGGATTTGATTGCTAATTCCATCAATTCATTATTGAGGGCAAAAGCTTCTTCTTTGGATGCCGTAGCAGTTGGATCAATTCCAACCGTTAGCTGTTCAGGTTCGTTGACCGGTTCAAAGAATGATGTAAAAAGAAATCCACGCTTAACCACATTGTGTTTCTCAAGAACGACCCTGATTGACTCCGCGCAGCGAGCAACTTCATCGGCATCAGAGATGCGAATAGACATTTGCGCACCACTACTGGTATTAATCTGAGACCATTTCCAGGACACGTCACGCGCTATTGGCGGCAAACCTTTGGAAAGAGCTTGCATTTCCCATTTACGAAGTACAACACCCATGCTTTTGGTCGGATCAAGAATGACAGCCTCCATAGCTTTACTCAGAGCAATTGCGCATAATTCACGAACAGAAATAGTGCGCAATTTAAATTCAGAATTTGAATCCCACTCTGAAATCAAATTCCTCTCGCTGAATACAATTATGCCAACTTCGTTTCTGGCATTTGTCAGCGTGACTGGCTGACTGCCTGATTCCGTGGTAATACCTGGCAATAAAAGATCCGACTTTAGCAATTGGTCGTGCATTTTTATTCGATTTAAAACAGTGCCTGAATCTTTGACGACACGTATCGATTGAGTCAATTCTCCACGGTTGATACTAACTTCAGAAGATTCAGTGGTCGATTTGTCGTGCTTAACGGCGAGCTTTTTGAGATTTTCTGGTTGCCTGTCAAATGCTGATTGGGCAGGAGCGCATCCACCTTGAGCTGCACGCAAATAGAGCTCTAGAGCCTGATCGCGGTCCGGTGTGCAGCCAATCCCGCGCTCGCAACAAATTCCCAACCAATAGTGAGCATCGACCTGACCCCGATTACTTAAGTCGTGAAATAGCTCAATGAGTTGTTTGAATCTGCTCTCGAAGCCATCTTCTGACCAGAGAAGATCCTGCTCAAAGCGACCTTCTGCTGCTCGCTCCAGTAGTGCTTTGGCACGAGGTCTATTGACGGTCACGCCAGTCCCTTCAATCAATGCCAGAGCCAAATTCCATTGCGCAAAAGAATTGCCGACATCTGCAGATAACTGCAACCACTGGACGCCTTCTTGTAGGCGTTTTTCTACTCCAATGCCTTCAATAAAAATGACTCCAAGCAAGCCTTGAGCGATCGGGTCGTCCATTTCTGCCGCGCGGATTAAGAGTTTTATTGACATAGCTGGATCTGCCAACACTAGAAGACCACGTTGATACAAACTGGAAAGCAAGCGAAGAGCATCGCAGGAGCCTTCTTCGCCTGACGAAGTCAGCCACTTCAGCGCCTCAGCGCGTTCGTCAGTGTGTCCTTCATCATCTAATTCATCCGTAGTGGCAGCAGTCAAACCCTTCTCAAGTGAGCTTTCCCACCAGCGAATTACCTGTGAGCGTTCGCGCTTAAGCATGTTTTTCATCACTAAAAAACGCCCGAGCAAATATTGTGCTTCGCTGTCACCACTTTCGGCCGCTTGTCTATAAAAACGCAGCGCCTCTGAGAAATCTCGTCCATCCGGATTATGAAAGCGATAATAATATGCAAGGCTGATCATGGCGTTGGTATTACGCTTATTGGCAGAATCGCGCAGAAAATTTTCAGCACCATCCGGAAAAATATTATTCTCAAAACAATTGCGCAGACATTTGACAGCATGTTGTTCGGCAAATGCGCTGCCTCTATCATAGGCAGTTTTATACCAGTGATATGCCTGGCTCAGGTCCGCACCGATTCCCATTCCTAACTCGTAGCAGCGACCAAGCGCTAATTGAGCAGATTCGGTGCCTCGGTCAGCGGCAGGCAGGAGAGTGTTGATCACATCATGCATACTGGTGCCGGGTGGCTCGCGCAGCACCAGTAATAATTGTTTTTCAGCAACATCTACTGGGTTAATTGCGGACTGACGCATCCAAAAATCGAGTTCATCAATTGTCAATCCTGGTGCAACTTGCTCTGTCAGATCGGCAAGTTTTTCTTCACAGCGTTTTTCACCACGAGCGCTACCAGCCCGAAACCACTGTATGGCATTGTCAACACTCTCCTCGATGCCTTCTCCATACAAATAACAAAGACCCAATTCGTATTGAGCGGATTGATGTCCATTGTCAGCGGCTTTTCGATACCACTTTACGGAGGTCTCCAGATTTTTCTCTACACCTTCGCCATTAAAGAAACAAATGCCGAGCATGTATTGCGCCCCATCATTCGTTGCGTCCATTTCAGCAGATTTTAACAACCACTTAAATGCTTCGTCGACGTTTTTCTCGACACCGATTCCGTAGTAGAGACAACGACCGTAGTTGCTCATGCCCATCGAATAGCCAGCCTCACCGGCAGCCTTATAATATTTCAATGCATCTTGTGGTTGATCGTCTTCAAGAATACAAGCAAACGAGTTTAATGCTTTGGGCAAACCCTGCTCTGCTGCCGCCTTATACCAGCGCAAAGATTCATCAGCATCTTCACGCACACCCAACTCGCCCCACTGGCAAATCGAGCCCATTTCAAATTGCGCATCAGCACATCCAGCTGTTGCCGATTTTTGATACCAGATTGCCGCCTGGCGATCGTTTGGTGAGACACCGTCTCCTTTCTCATAAGCTACGGCAAGCATGTATTGGGAGTAGGCATCACCCGCTTGAGCCTTCTCCATCAGCATGTCGAAGCTCATTTTTTGTCCGGAGATGGGCCCCGAAGTGGGCACCGCCTTTGGTGCTTCCGGAACAGGAGAAAAGAATGAGAATGCCCCTGGCGATGGTACTTTAGGCGCGGCTTTTGTAATTACTGTGGGCGCGCCTTCAGGTGTTTCACGAGTATGAATTGACTTCTGCACCCAGAGATCGCTTAGCGATTTCTCCAATTCCGCTTTTAATTCGATAACCGATTGTTGCCTCTCGGTCTGAGATTTAAGCAAGGCACGTTGAATTAGTGCTTCCAGACCGTATGGAAGGCTAAGTCCGGGGGCTGCCTCCGCAAAGGTTTTTGGCTGCTCAGAGACTTGCTTTGTCAAAGTCTCCATGGTTGTTTCACCCAGTAGTGGTCTCACTCCAGTCAAGACGTGATACATCACGCAGCCCATTGAATAAATGTCGGCGCGCTGGTCGAGTGGTTTGCCCAGGCATTGCTCCGGACTCATATACGATGGCGTGCCAATCACAACACCCACTGTGGTGAGGTCGGACTCCATGTCGGAGAATGGTTTGGCAATTCCGAAATCGACTAATTTAACTGTTTCATTGCCCATTTCATCTTTAACTAAGACGATGTTGCCAGGCTTAAGATCGCGGTGCACTATGCCATTTTTATGAGCCTGAGCGAGTGCCTGGCAGACAGCGATAAATAAGGGAACGGCTCTTGATGGGGACATGCGCAAATTGTCTTTGAGAAATTGCTCGAGCGATATTCCGCGCAAGCATTCCATAACGAGATAGGGCCGAGCATCTTCCAACACGCCAAAATCATAAATGGTGACTATATTCGGATGATGCAAAGACGCCGCCATTTTTGCTTCACGCTGAAAGCGGAGGGCAGCGACAGTATCTGCTGCCATGCGTTCTTGCAAAACTTTTATTGCAACTTTACGTTCGAGAAAACTATCTTTAGCTTCGAAAACAACGCCAAGCGCCCCTTTACCCAGTTCAGACTCGACCAGGTAACGCTCGCCTATATTTCGTCCGATCAGATCGTCGCCGGTCATCTAGTCCCCAAAAGTCTCCGTCTATTTTATCCTCCGTTGTAGATCAAATAGTCAAGAAACTGCTGATAACACTATCAGTTGTCCCCCTGAAGAGTGAAATACGAGAATCGGTGATGCAATACACTAAAATATGGTACCGAGTGAGTTTGTTCGGGCAAATATTCAATAAGTGCGGCTACAACAGTTAAGGTACGGCTATGGCAGATACCAATTCTCTTCTAGGGGATTTGTTGGTTGACTGGCAACTCGCCTCCAAACAGCAAATGGAAACAGCTATTACGGAATCGGCAACGAGAGACCTTCCTCTCGGCCTGGTCCTGACTATGCTGGACATCATCGACTCAGAAACACTGCATTCTGCAATTGCAGCGCAGTCGTTTTTACGTGACAGGCTGATTAATTTCGATCAAACGTCACAAGCAATGGCGCTCGTCAAGAAAAAGCGAATTACCTTTGGTCTAGCAATGGACCTGCTCGGTATCCAAGCAGCCTCCAAGCCTCGCAATCGTCTCGGTGATTATCTAATCGAAAGCGACTCGATTGGTCGCGAGCATCTTAAATCCAGATTGAATATGACCAAAACTACCGGTCTTAATCTTGGACGCGTTTTGATCACGCTTGCAGACGCGCATCACGATCTGATTAATCATGCGCTCTCATTACAAGAGAAGGTGCGCATCGGAGACATCGATCGCGAAGAAGCAATCGACAGACTTTATTCAGCAAGGCGCTGCCTCGAAGTGATTACTCACGTCGGACACGATGTGCTGGAGAGCCAGACAAAACTCGGTCAATTGCTTATCGACGCTGGTTTTATCCTGGAAAAGGATGTCGAACTTGCGTTGTGCATTTGCCGCGACCAGAGTAAGCCCCTCGGCGAAACTTTGATCGCCTTAAACTGGATCAAGCCGCAAGTTGTGAGCAAGGCACTCGAACTTCAAAAATTAATTCGCCAGGACAAAATTTCGATCAATCATGGATTAGAGGAATTGAAAAAGCTTCGCGTTCAGGTTGGCGTCTCAGAAGGCGTGCCCGGCAATCCTGAAGCCCAAGAAGAGCGCAACGTCACTTTCTATTGTTTCCTCAAACTTGCAAATGTATTGCCTGGGTTAAAAGCACAGGCACAGCAAGAGTCCAAGGATAAACGCCAATTGGAATCAGAATTGGAAGAGACCTGGCAAGAATTGCGAGCCGTCTTCCCTCCAAGCAGCCCGCAAACAAGACTGCCTGAAGACGTCCGCGATTTGCTTTCTAAATGCGGATTTCTATCTGAAGATCAGCAAATTACGGTGCAACGAGCCGGGCGCACTTACAAACTATTTAGAGAGCGCCGCCTTAACATAGAACAAGCATTGATTCAGTTCCACTGTCTACAAAGTTCGGCAGCGGAGCCAGGACAATGGTCCGGCACCTTCCCGACCTTGCCGGTTTTTTAAATCAAACAAACTCACTACTCACCGCCTGACGCCGGACATTTGTTCTTTAATCTGTTTCAGTTGCGTGCGCACGTCCAGGACTGATGATGGTCGCGCATCCGGGCGTTTCTCCAAACATTTCATCACCAATAAATTCAATTCTTCGGGCACGTCGGCTAATTCGGCGAGTGACTTGGGCGTTTCATTCATAACTTTGTTGAAGGTGTCGAGAACCGAGTCCCCAAATAGCGGTGGGTCACCAGTAAGACACTCATACATGACACAGCCGAGCGCGTAAATGTCAGACCGCGCGTCAGCCGGATCGCCCACGCACTGCTCCGGCGCCATGTATAAAGGACTGCCAACAGAATTTCCGGCGCGCGAAACCTTCTGCTCATTTTTATTTTTGTCCGTTTCGATCATCTTGGCGAGACCGAAATCGACCACTTTGACGAGCTCCCTTCCTTTGACATTTTCACTAATCATGATGTTGCCAGGTTTGATGTCGCGATGGACCACACCATTGTCGTGAGCGTTGATCAGCCCATCACAAATCTGCAAAACAATCGCCATCATTTGCCCGACAGAAAGTTTTTTTCGTTGCTCCAGGAGCGTCTCAAGACTACTGCCAGAAATAAAATCGAGGAGGAGAAACGGCACGCCTTCAAGAAATCCACATTCATGGACGGTGAGAAGATTAGGATGCTGCATGCGCGCCATTGCCTGCGCTTCACGCTGAAAGCGTTGGACGAAACGAGCATTTCCCAGTAAATGCGGCTGCAATAATTTTAGCGCCAGGATTTTGTCCAGAACAATATGCTGCGCTTTGTAGACCGTACTCATTCCGCCAGCGCCTAAATATTCGACAATTTTGTATTTACCGTCCAAGACCTGCCCGACCAGCCTGTCTACAATAACCATGTTGGTGTCGTCATCCGGACATTTCAAAATGCTGGCATCAAATTGTTTTTCGCATTTTGGACAACGTGCAAAGCGCGGATTAAACACCGACACTCCGCGTCCGCCCACACTATCTCCAGCATTCTGAATAGAAAGCTCAAGCGATAAGTCTGCCAATTTTTGCTCTGTGCTTCGCCTTAGCTCTTGCTCGCGGCGATATGCAAACACGAATTGCGAAATAACTAAGCCCACTCCCACCAATAAATTGAGCACGCTCAATCCAGGTCCGGCGGTATTCTCATCGATTACTTTGGCACCGACCAGCCCGGCCTTTATGGCTGTGAAGACGGGCAAAATCAACATCAGCGCAAACAAGCTGCGGCGCAAAGCAGTACCCAACATATCGGGCTCAATGAGGAGTGAAAACCAGCCCGAACCTGGGCGCAGAGAATAAATTGCAAAAGATAAAATCAGGGTAGAAGCAGCAAGTGTGACCGGCACTTTAATACATCCCCACAGTCCGCAAAATTGGGGGATGCCTTGAAGAAACCCTACAACTGGCAAGAGCGCAACAGCACCCGTTAAAGTGAGGAGTGCTTGCCAAAAAGAATCCAAATTACTTCGGTGCAATGTCATTAAAAACAGACTAAGCGAAAGTAGAAAAATTCCAACAATCGCATCCGGCGTCAATTGTCCGGGGAATAGCAAAACGAGCCCGTTTCCAACATCGCCCGACAATGGAATGTTGAAAAACTCCCAGTCCGCCTCAGCAATCGATTCAGTCACTTTGACGGTTCCAGCAATGACCATCAAGAGCGCAGCGAACGAGATACCATGACGAAACTTTTCGTTGGACGGAAAAACAGCCAGAGAAATGACAAGAATCGAAAGCACCAGATATGATACCGCTGCTCCAAACGGCACTGCGAATCCGAATAGCATCTTAAGCGCTTGCACATCGCGATACCATCCGACAATGACAAGTGCGCAATATAGACAAACAAGGCTGCCGGAGAGTATCGCGCTCAGCCGGAAGGAATCAAGCATGCGTGGCTTAGCTTCCAGCGTGTGCGGAATCATTCCCTTGCTCTCTTCACTTCGTTGCCATAGCTTTCTTCAAAGCGGAAGTGTAGACGGATTTTGACTTTGCGCCGGTCAAGTATTTCAGGCATTTTCCGGCAGGTGTGAAAAATCCGACGACAGGCACAAACTTCAGATTATCGTTGTAAAACCACAGTATGCGATTTTTATCAGCTAGTTCTTTTGAGACTTTAGAGGCAGCATCCGAGGAATCGATCTCGACATAGGAGACAGATTTCGAATACTGGTCCTTGAGCTCTCGAACCGCCGGACGCACTTTGTCACATGTAATTTGGCACTCGGGATCGAAAAGAAAAACCATTAAGACTTTCTCTTTTGCAAGCTCAGCAGACATCGCTGGCAAGGTTGCGCCAAGCCAAATTAAATTCAAAACGACCAGGAAAGACAGCACCTGCTTCATTGGTAGAAAGATTTCTCCGCACTTGCACCC
>JACMKL010000345.1 GCA_014380105.1 Candidatus Melainabacteria bacterium | reverse complement strand
TTCCATCGCATCCGGCAACCAGGTGTGCAACATGAATTGCGCAGACTTAGCCATTGGTCCCATAAACATAACCATCGAGATCAAACCGAGCGTTTGAGCATCGAGAACTTTTGCGGTGTAAGCTTTTTCGATAACGCCAGCAATATCGATTCCGCCTTTGTCATAGAACATCAAGACCGGATGACCTGCCCAAACGTTATAAGTGATTGCGAAGAACCAGAGAATGCCGACTAAAAATCCGAAGTCACCAATTCTATTGATGACGAAAGCTTTCATACAGGCGCGCGCGGCGCTTTCCTTGTACCACCAGAAACCGATCAAGAAATAACTGCATACGCCCACCAATTCCCAGAAGAAGAACATCTGGAAGAGGTTTGTGGCGACAACCAGTCCAAGCATGGACGCGGTAAACAAACTCAGGTAGCAGTAGAAGCGAGAATAACCAGGATCCTCGCGCATATATCCGTGTGTATAAACTTGAACTAACAAACTGACGCAGGTAACGACAATTAACATAAGAGCTGCCAAGTTGTCGATTAAGCAACCGACAGTCAGCGTGAAACTACCGGAGACAAAATAAGGAACTTGCGAGACCCATGGTCCAAGCTCCGGAAACTTCGCCAGTGCGTAGAAAATCATCAGTGAGTGAGCAAAACCGTAAGCGACGGCACCGACTGATGCCACCATCGACAGAGTCTTGACTGCCCTCGTGCTTCCCATCAGGGAATTCATCACAATGATGGCGAACCCTACTAAAAATGGGGCCGCGACTATCCATGGTGACAGTTCGATTACCTGGCGCCAGTAATCTATTGATTGCTCCACAACTTCATCCTTCGTCTTATCGTCAACGCTGTTCCCAAGAGGCTCCCGGCGTTTTTCCGCGGCCTCTGCCTAATAGTAAAGCCATCGCGTTCAAGACGGATTAAGTACGGTTGATATTCCTGATAATTATTTGAGTGAAAAGATTTTTCTTTTCAATAGTTCTCTATTTGGCTCTATTTAAGAGGTTCTTTCTAGCGGTCAAAACTTGAGCCCGATATACTGTGTCACGCATGAATTAGGAACATTTGCACGTTCATTCGGAGTTAGAAGTGGAACAACCTCAGTCGATTATCACTGCCCTTCTCTTGACACCCTTCATCGGATCAGTCGCAATCGCGCTGCTACCGGCGGATAAGGCAAGAAACCTGGCAATCTTTTTTAGTCTCGTGATGTGCATTTTGTCCGGAGTAGCAGTCTCCGCTTTCAAAGTGGGCACCGCCGGATATCAGTTCGAACAAATCGCATCATGGATTACGACACCGTTTCCAATTCAATATCACGTCGGCGTCGACGGTCTGAGCCTCGGGCTTGCCGTCCTGACCTCGTTTGTGACTTTGATGGCGGTACTGGCATCTACATCAATCGGCGACAATCGACCGAAACTCTTTTACAGCTTCGTAATGATGCTGACGCTCTCAATTATGGGAGTCTTCGTATCTCTCGACCTGCTGCAGTTCTTCATTATGTATGAGCTGGAATTGGTGCCGATGTATTTCTTGATCGCCATCTGGGGCGGTCCAAGACGCGATTACGCGGCAATGAAATTCCTTCTATATACATTCTTTGGCGGCGTCCTGATGCTTGCCGGTTTGATCTATTTGTATTTTGCATTGACCGTAGACAATCCGTTGCTGGCAACCTTCGACATGGTCAAGCTAGCGTCGGCGGCACCACTACTGCCGAAGTCAGCTCAATTGCTGGCGTTCCTTGGCTTCTTCTTTGCATTCATCATCAAGCTGCCATCATTCCCGTTCCACACATGGCTACCCGATGCTCACGTTGAAGCACCAACACCGATATCAATGATCCTGGCCGGCTTGCTCCTCAAAATGGGCTCTTACGGTCTGATCAGAATCTGTATGGATTTCTTCCCGACAGTATTTATAGATTACGGTTATTTGATCATGACGCTCGGCGCTTTCAACATTGTCTGGGCGGCAATCGCTTGCCTGGTGCAGAAAGACATGAAGCGCATCATCGCGTTTTCCAGCGTCAGCCACATGGGCTTCATCTTGCTTGGACTGGGTTCGTTGTCAGCAGCTGCAGTCAACGGCGCAGTCTTCCAAATGATTAGCCACGGTGTGATTTCGGCAATGCTGTTCTTCCTGGTGGGAGCAGTCTACGAGCGCACACATACACGTGACCTCGACGAAATTGGCGGCGGTCTGGCCAAAGACATGCCGTACCTGTTTTATCTCTGGATGTTTGCAACCATGGCGAACCTCGGCTTGCCTGGTCTCTCCGGATTCGTCGGAGAAGTTGCCGTCTTCTACGGTGCGTACACATCACCACTGGCAGCCACGATTGCACCGCACCATGAGATGGTGCAAACCGCAATTGTGATTGCAGCAACCGGTGTCGTCCTGACCGCGGGCTACATGCTCTGGCTTCTCAAGCGCCTTTTCTACGGCGATATGTTGCCGAAATGGGCAGGACATTTGTCAGACGCTCGCCCAACCGAAAAGCTGGTTGGATGGGGACTGGCACTATCAATTCTTTTCCTCGGCATTTATCCTGCCGCGCTCATCAATTGGTATGGCAGTGTCACTGACAACATCACAAATAACGTAACGTCCAAGATGTTTATCTCAGAAAGTTCGAACTCGACTCACTAGTCAAACATCTAATCCGGTTACAATCTGCGCTCGCACCCGATTGAAAAATCTGTTGCGGGCGCATTTTTTTCGCTCAAATTTGACCTGAATGCAGGAGTATAAATAATGATTGATCTTCGCAGCGACACCGTTACAAAACCTACAAAGGCTATGCTTGAAGCAATGACGCGCGCAGAATTAGGCGACGACGTTTATGGCGAAGACCCCACTGTTAATCAATTACAAGAAAAGTGCGCAGACCTTTTCGGCAAGGATGGAGCGCTTTTCGTCAGTAGTGGCTCGATGGGTAACCTGGTCTCATTGCTTGCGCATTGCCAGCGTGGCGACGAAGCAATTGTTGGAAAGCTCAATCATATTTTTCAGTGGGAGCAAGGCAGCGCCGCGTCTCTGGGCGGCATCAGCATTCACACAATCGACAACAGTGCAAATGGCATGTTGCCTGTCAATGAAATCGAAGCAGCAATTCGCTACGACGATCCGCATTGTCCAATCTCGAAATTAGTCTGTTTGGAAAACACCCAGGACGGGCGAGTTTTATCGCAAAAATACACTGAAGACGTAGGCGAACTCTGCAAGGAAAAGGGGCTGCTTCTGCACCTCGATGGCGCTCGCATCATGAACGCCGCCACTGCGCTTGGAACACCGGTCAAGGCACTGGTGGCACCGGTAGATTCTGTACAAATGTGTTTTTCCAAAGGTCTGGCGGCACCAGTTGGCTCAATTGTCGCTGGCAGCAAAGACTTCATCCGCCGTGCCCACCGCGCCCGAAAAGCGGTTGGAGGCAGCATGCGCCAGGTCGGAGTGCTGGCAGCGGCCTGCATCAACGCGCTCGACACCATGGTTGAACGCTTACAGGAAGACCACGACAACGCAAAATATTTTGGCGAACAGCTTCAAACTATTAGCAGTCTGGTGGTCGAACCTGTAGAAACAAACATGGTTTTTATCAGGATGAAAAACGGACAGTTGGGCGATTTACAGAATGTTCTAAAATCGAACGGATTGCTCGTGAGCAGCATGGGACAGCGACTTAGGCTGGTCACTCATTACGGAATTGAACGCGATGATTTGAAGAAAGCAGTATCGATTATCGACGCAGCTCTCAAACAAACAGCAAAAGTCTAGTACGCTCTATTTACTGACAGGAACCAAATCTGGCGCTGGCAATGCACCAGCAGTAGTGGCTGATGTCGATATCGAAAGCTGATCTTTCAATTCCTGACCCGAGCCTGCAGACATAGTTACAGCCAACTCTACTTTCACAGCTGAAGGAATTTGATCTGGAGCACTCTTCTCCTTCTTTTTGCCGTCGGCGGAAGCAATATCATTCGACTTTTCTTTGCCGACATCATCGCCTACGGCGATTGCAGAAGCTAGTTTAAAGACGCTATTCGAGGTCAGGCGAGCTCCGGAAATACTGGTGCCAACAGGCGCCGGCAGTGAAGAAAATTTGAAATCGAGGTCGGTATCAGCTCCGGGCAAACGGGCGTTTATGTTACCGAAATACAAGCCACTGCGATTATCCAGGAGCCCGAGCTTTTCGTCATTCAATCGCAGCTCCGGAAGACCAGGTGCCACGCTAGCATTCGAATTGACCTTGTCTATCGAGCCGATTTCTAGAGCCTTAATTCGTGGTTTTGCCGTGTTGAAAACATTGAGATTGAACGATTGATTCTGATTCAGTTTGTCACTAAACTGCCTGGCAGTCAGACTTAAATCATCCACTACAACAGTTGAGAGTGATTGGCGGGTTCTCTCCACATAATGCGCACCTGTTCTTGATTCATCCAGTAAATCGCGAAGCAAGGGCTCCATATTGTGCATTTCTTCAGAAGCCGCATCATCACATGCTTTTCGCGAGGTATAGACTAGCTCTCTGGAGCGCTCCACAAGAGTATTCATCTGCCCCTGGCGATCGTCCCGATTGAGAACTTGTGCTAACGTCAGAGCGACTTCGTCAGCGTTTTGCTTGCCTCTCTGTTGAGCGAAAAGCATCAACATGGCAGCAATGCCAATAACAATTACTGCAATCAAAATGAAGCCAACCAGGACCACCATGGCGAGCATGTTGCCGCTAGAGGAACGGGCGGAATGTGGCGAGCGAATTATATTTGACGTATTTGTCATCCGAGTATTGTACGCGACAGGTAGAATGTAGCAACGTTTAGAATGTAGC
>JACMKL010000344.1 GCA_014380105.1 Candidatus Melainabacteria bacterium | reverse complement strand
GTGCAGCACTCAGAACTTTTGCAACTTCGAGCATGTGACTGGAGAGACGTTTACTTTGATCGCTTTTTTGCTGCGCAATCTCTTCGGCAACTTTGCGAATTTGACTTTCGCCAAAATCAGCAGAAGACAGCAAATCGCGCATTTCATTTTCAGACGAGTACAACGATTGATGCGCTGTGATATTGCTCGTCTCGAACGAGCGTTTTAGTTTAGCGATGCGACTGATTTGATCGTCTGTCAAATCTACTCCTGCGAAAATTGGTGGTGGCATCATCATCATTGGACCTCCCGCATGAGGTCCGCCGGGTGGCATAAATGGAGAACGGCCGCCCGGCGGAAATTGGCAAAGTGACCCGGGACCGAAGCCACCGGCGCCTACTATGAAATCCGGCTCCGCCAATCTGGCGTCCAAAACGATGAAGTCGGCATTTTGAATTTGTGACTTGCTCAAATCGATTTGGGTCGTGGATTCAGGTTGGCTGTAGGCAGCAGAACTTGTCAGAATAAGAGAACAGGCCGCAGCAAAGCTGCGCCACGTAAATTTGTGGCTCATCGTAATAATTCCTATAGTTATGGCCCAATAGAGAGCCCGAATTAAAATCGGTTGTCCGAATAAGCGAATTGTACTAGAGTACAATTTTGTACGCAAGTGCAAAATTTATAAACCAGACTTCCTTATAATTTGTCCTGCTGACTCCTGGACTGTCCGGGCTGAAAATTATTTTTGAATCAAACATATATAGGTCGAAACTCGAAGTGAATAGCCGGCGTGACAAGAAAAAAACTGAACGCAAGCATCAGATTCTGGATGCCGCATCTAGTCTCTTTAAAGAAAAGGGCTATGACCAGACTTCGGTTGACGACATTGCAAAGCAGGCAGACATCGCCCGCGGTACGGTGTTTTACAACTTTGAGTCCAAGGAAGAAATTGTTTTTGCTTTGCGCTTTCGCTCTGTCGACGAAGCGAAAGCGCGCGCTCTTGCTCAGTTATCTGCAGGTGTCCCAGCCCTAAAATGTATAGAGGCATTCATCATCGAAGTTGCTCAATGGACGGAGAAAAATCCTCAGCTGGCGGAAGTCTTGTGGCGAATAGGACCGATCGGCTTCAAGCGCTTTTTAAAAACTGAAGATTTGAATTTGTCCGAAAAATTGGAATCATGTCAGCCCATAGAGGGAGGAAAAACACCGGGCCCTCCGAATTTAATTCCGCATGAATTAATTCTTGCAGCACAGAAAGAAAAGACTATGCGCGCAGATTTTCCACCTGAGAGAATTTCGCACCATCTCAATTTTATTTTGATCCACGGTCAAATGGAATGGCTTAAAGGCTCACGAACGCAGCCTTTGGATTCTTACATGCTCGATGAGCTAAAACTGATTCGCGAGGGAATTGGTTAACGAGTTGCCCGAATGAAAGTTATGGTGCTGGCGATAGACTCGGGCTAACAGCTACTTTTCTGAGTAATAAAATTCCGGCATCATCTTTGCACTTTATTTCCCAATCGGGGCGCTTACTCAGAATTTGTGCAAGTTGAGCGTCTTTCGGAACCATCACCCAACTAAATTTGTATTTGTCAAAATTCGCTTCCCAGCCGGGTTGCGCAAGTAAAATCTGTAAGTATTCTTCGATGAATGGCATTGGTAAGAAATCGGCCCAATCATCTATGTAGACAGTTTTACGTAATTTAAAATAGATATATCCGCCCCAATTATCGTAATTAAAGCCCAGCCCGGGTGGGTTTGCTTCCTTCAGGCACTGTACTAGTTTGACCGGGATTCTCTCTGGATCAAAGTCTTTAACCTTGAACATATCCATATTTAAGAATGCCACGCTCATCACGATTGTGATGGCTACGTATACCAGAGCTAGCTTCCAGCCTTTTGGTTCGTCACCTTCGATTCGCGTTTCCAGTTTGGCGAGTTTATGCATGTTGCGATTTACGATACCACCTTGATTGGGTTCAGCCGCAAGGAGAGCGGGTTTTATCATCGCCCAGTATGGTCCAAGAAACGGAATCATCATAAGTGAGCAGTAAGGCACCATGCGCATACTGACGATGCTGGCAACGCACAACATGCCCATCACGGCTGTTTCTGCCGCATTCAGCCCTCCGCGAGTTTTAATCACCGCAAAAAGGACAAGACCAGAAAGCAGTAGGAAGAACCAGACGCCCACTCCGGCTGTCAAGTCGAGTGAGCGCCATTCGTCAGTTTTACTGAGCACAACCGGGTTGGATATGTAATTCAGTACTGTTGAGTAAAACGCCAAGCCACGCGGGTTTATGAGAGTCGCACCCAACCCTGCTATAAAAAGAATAATAGACTCGATTGCTTCTTTTCGAGAGTTTTGATCCGGTTTGAACGCAAGTATAGGAATGAATTTGCCTAGAAATGCTTTCAAGCATGAGGCACCGGCAGCCACTAAAAGTACTATCGTGCCTATCGTGTAACTACCATGCAAGTTAGCCCAGAGAGCCATAATTGTCACAACGCCAAGCGTTTTGATCAGAATTCGGGCGCGATTCATGAAGAGTAAATAGTAAAGAATCAAAAATGGCAAATACGTATAAACGTGACAGCGAGCCGACCAATGCATTCCGACGGCAGGCATGACCAGAAGAACAAGAAGCAATCCAGCCAACAGACCCATGCCGCGGGCGCGCGCCATCTGATAACTCCACATCAATCCGAGCGCACCGACAATACTGAACAAGAGCACGATGCCGGTCATCTCAAATTGATTGTAGACAAGTCCGCTGGTCACATCGCCAAGCCAACAGCGTGTCAGGCATGGAGAGCTGTTAAAAATTGCCGAGGTGTAATTTGTTGTAGGCAAGGCATGATGCTGCCAATAATATTCGCCATTGATGATGTGGCGGCAAGTGCCACCATCCCAAAGAAACATCTCCGGGCGCATGAAGAGCATTCCGGCCAACAGATAAACAAAGAACCACCCGCCTGACTGCGGGGCAAAAATACTGAAGAGGGCGGATTTCTTACCGCTATCGGAGGTCATCTAGCAAGAATATCATTCTGGTCACGCTTACTTGCGAATATATGACCCTCCGTGGGCTATCGTGTAAGCTGTTTTGGGAACAGCGTTTGAGGACGTTTTCATGAGCGTTATTGTAGTCACCGGTTCTGGCGGGCTGATTGGGTCGGCAGCAGTAGAGTATTTTGCCGCACTGGGGCTTGATATCGTCGGTGTGGACAATAATATGCGTCAGCAATTTTTCGGCATAGAAGCCTCCACTGTTTGGAATCGTCAGCGTCTCGAAGGGAAGCTCGGAAAGCAGTACACCCATTTTGACCTGGACATTCGAGATGTCAGCGGAATAGATGGACTCTTTCAAAAGTACGGCAAAGATATTCAAGCCGTCATTCATACCGCGGCTCAGCCGTCGCATGATTGGGCCGCTACAAATCCGACCGAAGATTTCACGATTAACGCCAATGGCACCATGAACATGTTGGAAGCTACGCGTAAATATTGCCCGGAAGCCGTGTTCATTTTCACTTCTACAAATAAAGTTTATGGTGACACGCCGAATCGTTTACCGCTTTTAGAGTTGGAGACGCGCTGGGAGATTGAGCCGGGACACCAATTCACTAACGGTATCACTGAGGAAATGTCGGTCGACAATTGTTTGCATAGTTTGTTCGGAGTATCCAAGCTGGCTGCTGATCAGCTCGTTCAGGAATATGGACGCTATTTCGGCATGAATACAGCTTGCTTTCGGGGTGGCTGTCTGACCGGACCAAATCATTCAGGCGCGGAGTTGCATGGCTTTCTTGCCTACTTGATGAGGTGTGCTGTAATCGGTAAGCCTTACAATATTTATGGATATAAGGGTAAGCAAGTTCGCGACAATATTCATAACGATGATGTGATGCGCGCCTTCCATGAAGCCATTAAAAACCCACGCAGTGGTGCCGTCTACAACATTGGTGGCGGTCGGACCAGCAATTGCTCGATGCTTGAGGCGATCAGACTTTGTGAGACAATTTCCGGTCGCGAACTGAGCTGGAAATATGTTGAAGAGTCGCGCATCGGCGACCATATCTGGTGGATTAGCGACAATAGTCGCTTAATGACTGACTATCCCGGCTGGAAAGTTGAGCATTCCATCGATGATATTCTTCGCGAGATTTACGAGGTGAACAAAGAGCGTTGGTTTGTCACCGCTACTTGAGTTCGTAAACCGTTACTGTTACGTCTTCTAGAGCCGCCGGGTAAAACTTTTTCGAGACTTCCCTGTATTTCGATTGAAGTTTTTGTTTTAAGGCTGCGATGCGAAAACTGCGCGGCATGTCTTTGGTTGTGGTTGCTCGAACCCAGTCTTGATTAGCCTCTACGAATGCCAGATATTTCCAGCCTGTGCTTTTTGCTTCGTCGTCAATGCGTTTTTCGCACTCTTCAACTACCGAGGTTGGCTGCCACTGCGCCGGCATGGAATACATATTAGGTGGCGTAAAGGGATCTTCCCAGCGTGTAAAACCGCGAATAATCACTTTGTGTTTTTCTCTCTCTTCTTTAGGCAGATAATAGCCAAAGGTCATGGATAGTACATCTGGAGCCACAAGTACTAGAGAGTTTTGATATTTGTCTTCGCGAATTTCTTTTGCAAATGTACGCAGACCGGATGTAGGTCCTCTGAAATCGTAAAACCAGACTTGCAGTCCGTTCAATACAAATAAAATTGTTAGAGTCG
>JACMKL010000343.1 GCA_014380105.1 Candidatus Melainabacteria bacterium | reverse complement strand
GAAGAATTAGATCGTGCCAAGACAATCTTCTTTAGTAATATCAGTCACGAGTTCAGGACGCCGCTCACCTTGATGCTCGGTCCGATAGAAAGCATGATCAACAACGCAACCGACAATGAACATAAGAAGGAGCTCGAGATTGTCCAGCGGAATGCCCAGAGATTACTCAAGTTGGTCAACACGCTTTTAGATTTCTCGCGAATCGAGTCAAGTCGCTTTGAAGCACGGTATGAGCCAACTCTCTTAGGTGAATACGTCATTGACCTTGCTAGTTTATTCCGCTCGGCTATCGAAACTGCAGGACTCGAATTCGAAGTGATTGGGCTTGATGACGGAGAAAAGGCATATGTCGATCGCGAGATGTGGGAGCAAATCGTCTTTAATCTGCTCTCAAATGCATTCAAGTTTACGATCACAGGCAAAATAACAATTGCGCTGCGGAAAATTGGTGCAAACTTTGAACTCTCAGTGAAAGATACAGGTATCGGGATACCGGAAGAACAGTTGGAGAATATTTTTAAGCGTTTTCACAGGCTCAAAGCGGAAGGCGCCCGCACGTATGAAGGCAGTGGAATTGGTTTAGCAATGGTCAACGAACTTGTCCAACTCCACGGCGGCAATCTGCGCGTAAAGAGTGGCAAGGGTAAAGGTACAGAATTCATCGCCTCAATTCCAAAAGGGAAATCGCACCTACCTGAGGACCAACTTGTCGAAGAGCGCAAACTTGCGGTCAATTTACGACAAGCATCACCATTTTTGCAAGAAGCAAATAGTTGGTTGCAAACCTCAGTAGATGACAATTCCGACCAATCTATTTTGCTCGATGAACAAACGCCAAGCATAATCGTCGCAGACGACAATGCTGATATGAGAGAGTACATCAGAAGACTTCTGGCGCCTTTTTATGAAGTGCGATTCGCCTCCAATGGTAGAGACGCTCTAAAAATGTTGAAAGACAGAATCGCAGATCTTTTGATTTCTGACATTATGATGCCGGAAATGGACGGTTTAGAACTTTTGAGCGCAATCAGACAGTCTGAAACACTTAAGAATATGCCGGTCCTTCTGGTTTCTGCACGAGCAGGCGATGAAGCGCGAGCCAGCGGAATTGAAGCTGGCGCAGACGAATACATCGTTAAACCATTTTCTGTTCGCGAACTTCATGCGCGAGTAACTCGCTTATTACAGAAGCATCAATTCTCTCAATCTCTTGAACTTGCAATCCAGAAAAAGACTGAACAAATCCGACTTGAGATAGAAGCGAAATCGCAGTTCTTGTCCACAGTGGGCCACGAAGTGCGCAGTCCTATCTCCGGCATTATTGGTGTAATGGACATCATCCACGACAATCCTAACCTTGACGCCGAGTCCCGAGAGCTGGTTGACGTTGCACTAGATTCCTCAAAACGCCTTTTGCTTATTTTGAATGATTTACTAGATTCTTCAAAACTGAGTGCAGGCTCTTTGACCCTGGAGCGCCGTATATTTGAGCCAAGACCAATCATTAGTGATGTTGTCCATTTGGTAAAACCAGAAGCGTCGAAGAAGGGCGTAGAGATCATCTCTAGCGTGAGCTCTGACGTACCGGAAATACTGTGTGGCGATGAGCTGAGACTGCGCCAAATTATTCAGAACCTGGTCTTTAATGCAATCAAATTCACCTCCAAAGGTAGTATTGAAATTATGGTCGAAAACCTCAATGGTGCCGAAGATGACGTTATGCTCAAATTTATAGTGAAAGACTCGGGGATAGGAATAACTCCGGAAGAACAGACCAAAATATTTGAACCTTTCGTTCAAGCAGCTGATTCAACCACTCGTGTATATGGCGGAACAGGTCTGGGCCTCAATATATGCCGGACATTGGTAAAACTAATGGATGGCGAAATCCTGGTCGATAGCGAAATCGGCAAAGGTTCGACTTTCAGCGCTATCATCCCGTTTAGGAGAAGTGCGTGTTCGATTGAATAATTTTTTCGATGTTCACCCAATGTTTAACTTCGCCCCCTATGATCCTGTACATGACCGCAAATTGGGATTCTACAGATATCATAAAAGGGAGGCTGGCCCGATTCTCGTTCCACTATTACGATTTGTCCGCCGAGAATGTACGGTGGGAATGGGCTTGCAGAGGCGATGTATGAGTTTAATGAAAAAGTTGATTTCGCACTAAATTCGGAAATAGAAGTAGACGCAGTTCATTTCTTGCACAGTGAAGAAGATGAAAGTTCCGAAACCTCTGTGAATTTAGAGGTTGAAGATATTGTTGATGATGTTCAAACGGCCTGGGCCGGTCGCTCGCGAGGACCGCAGCCCAAAGATGCTAGCGTCACCAGTAAGCCATCGGTTTCGACAGATCCGTCGCTGGGAAATTACTTTAGAGAAGCTAGACAATTCACACTTCTTTCACCTGCCGAAGAGCTAGAAATTGGACGGCGTGCCAGGGATGGCGATAAAGAGGCACGGACACAGTTGGTCCTCGCCAATTTACGACTGGTGGCTCGAGTGGCTCGAAAATTCAATGGCAGAGGACTGGATTTTGAAGACTTAGTGCAAGAAGGAAACTTCGGGCTGATTAGGGCTTCGCAGCTTTTCGACCCGAGCAAAGGGGCGCGTTTTTCCACATATGCCACTATGTGGATAATGCAATTCATTTCTCGCGGTGTGGACAATCACGCGCGTTCAGTGCGTCTTCCGGTCAACATCCAGAATGACATTCGTCTGGTACGTCGCAAAATTTTTCACTTCAATAGAATATATGGCACAGAGCCAAATTTCAGTCAAATTGCGCAACTGACAAAGCTTTCTGACAGCAGAATAGGAATTGCGATGGAGAATATGCAGACCTGCATCTCACTGAACCAGGAAGCACCTGGAAGTACCGGAGTAGAATTAGGTGAGAAAGTAGCAGGCAGTGATGGCTCAGACACGGAAGAGTGCGCGGAACTCTACTTCACCACAAAATTACTTGAATCATTGCTTGTGAGGCTCTCAGAAGTCGAGCGCCAGGTTTTAATTATGCATTATGGATTGTATGGTCGCGAAGCACTCGGATACACAGCAATTTCAGCACGCATGGGTTTGAGTACAGCAGTACTTAGAAGAGCATTAGCCAATGGAATCAAGAAAATGCAGAGAATGACATCAAAGGACCTGGGATTTTTGCACTTTCGACATTGATTGAGCTTGGGATTGGCCGGAATTAGTTTTCCGGTAAATCCTGCGCAAGAAGAACAGCATGAATTCTGTCACGTGCTCCAATTTGAGCAAGTATCTTTGTTATGTAATTCTTGACGGTTCCTTCAGTTAGATTCAAATCTAGCGCTATTTCCAAATTGGTTTTTCCCTGCCCAACCAGGGAAAAGACCTGCATTTCTCTTTCAGTGAGCAATTTGTTGAAGTGCGACACACTTACAGAAATCTGCTTTACTGAACCCAATAGCTTACTCATAACATCTGTAGAGAGAAGAGAATTCCCGTGATGCACAGAGCGAATAGCTGCAGCCAGCTGAATGATCGGCGTATCTTTAAGTAAGTAGCCAGAAGCTCCGGCACGCAGCGAACCTAAGAGATATTCTTCGTCATCAAAAGTGGTAAGAATCAAGACACGAACTTGAGGGTATTTTTCGAGAATCGCTTTAGTGGCCTTAATGCCATCCATTAATGGCATGCGTAAATCCATCAAAATTACATCTGGGCAACAAGAATCAACGAGCCTGCAGGCTTCCAGTCCATTTGCGGCTTCGCCAATGATTTCTAAATCAACCTCATTGGACAGAAGCATTTTTAGACCGTCACGAATAAGTGATTGGTCGTCCACCAATATAATCCTGATTCGATTGGCATTTAATTCGGGATTTTGAGGCATATTAGATTGTGACATCAGGCACTTCTACAAGAATTTCAGTTCCAGAGCCAGCTTGCTTTTTAATGGAAAATTTGCCGCCCAGGCTCTCAGCTCGATATTTCATTCCCTGTATTCCTGATCCTATAGTTTCAAACTGAGGATCAAAACCAATTCCGTCGTCAATTACTTGCAACACCAGGCAGTCGTTGTTTCGGTATAAACGAATCGAAGCTTTGCCAGCCGAAGCGTGGCGAAAGATGTTAGTCAAAGACTCTTGGACAATACAAAAAAGATGATGTTTGGCCGAGCCATCAGGAACATCAACCTCACATTCGAGTTTGACCTTTGGGGAGTCGGCGGTCTGATTGATTTCAATAAGATCAGATATGGCGTCCACAAATTTCCGTTCTGGCTCTTTTATTGTCTTCAGCGCTTTTCTGACATCTAACAAACATAGCTTCGACAATAGTTGTGCGGTCTTAATAGAACGTTCGGCACCATCGTTCTTTTTGGTTTCTAGAAGATGCTCCGCAACATCTAGTTGAATCTTTAAGGCGGTCAATGTGTGTCCAACAGAGTCATGAATGTCGCGGGCGATTCGTTCTCTTTCTAATTTTAGAACCAAATTCTCAACTTCTTCACTTAATTTGCTTACTCGCTCCCTCGAACTCTTCTCTGAAATGAGCGCTTTGAACAGGAACACACTGAGGAGAGAGCCGAAAATGAAAGCGAGGGGAGTTTGCCTTAAAACCGGCACTGTACGTATAAAATTAGCAATGTCACTGCGCTCCAGTAAGTCTCTATGAACCATATAGGAATTCAACTCACCGGCAAAACCGCGCAAAATAACTGCAGCAAAAAGAAAACAATATATTGCCCGCCATTCAAAAAGAATGCTTGCCTTAATCGGCGTCAAAATAAAGAGCATAGTTAAAGGGACTAATGACCCACAACAACTGGCACCAAAAGTCAGCACTAGTTCAGCTGTCAAAAGCTGCACCGATCTGTAGTCAGCAAGCCAAGGATGTGGTCTAGCAATTATCATCGCGAGAAGCAGCAATGCAGCAATACTTAAGGTCGATAAATTTATTGGCGAACCGAATAAGCCATCCAATGAATCACAAAGCTGCCAAATCACGGAGCAGCCAATGAAAATTAGCTGTACTAAGTTGACTTTGGCGATAAAAGTCTGCTTTAAAGAATTCGACGGCATCTTTCCCTCAAAACATACTTCAATAAAATAGCGCTTCTATTGACGGTTCTACAGTGCCGTCAGTCATATGACCACAGTCACTAATTTTGCTTACCTGGGCCAGAAGGTCAGAAACTTCAGAGCCAGTAACATACCGCTATCGATGGTATGGACCTTCGAAACCAATCAGGAGATTTAAACATGAATACTTGGAAATTATCCATTTTAACTATGGCACTATTCATTTCAGGAACCAGCGTTTTCGCTCAAGATGCTTCAGGACAGGGTTACATCAATGGAGCGGGGAATGCCACTGGTGGTGGTATAGGACGAGGGCAAGGAACAGCTACAGGCTCTGGAGTGGCTATTTACCGCAACGATGATGGGCAAATTCGAACAAAATCGGGACAAGGTAGCGTCTCTGGTCAAGGCGTCGTTGTGGGCAGAGGATCAGCACGCGGAAAGGGTCGAGCATTTGGTAGAGGTTCGGCTCATGGAAGAGGACATGCTCGCCGTGGATTTATGCGACGTTTCAAATAAAGGCTAGAGATGAAAAATCATCATGCGACTGTTGTTGGTTTAGAGGTAGCACTAGCTTGCATTCTCTTACTTCTTAGCGCTGATTTCGTGCATGCGCAGCAGCTGTCTCAGATCGATAAAATTCGGCTCGGCAAAGCGATTATTTCCACGTATCCAAAAGATACTGCAGTAATCGAAGTCAATTTAAATAAGCACAAATATGTCAACTCGATGGTGGGCTTCGTTCATGCAATGGATGCCCACCGTCCTCTTTCTTCAAAAATTGAACCGTTGAAACCGAAAATTTGGCGCTCCGGCACACTAACATCTCAAATTTATAAACGAACTAAGTCTTTTAACGCCCGGCAAATTCTTGTACTGAGTGATTTGTGGGGATACCCCGGCAAAGATTCAAAAGGAGAGAGATGGAATCCCCCTTACCAAAACTACTCTGAGTGGGAAAAGTTTGTTGAAAAAATCGCGATAAGAGCGAAGAACCAGCCAGTAATTTTTGAGATTTGGAACGAACCTGATGGAAGCAATTTTTGGCGAGGCACAAAATCTCAATTACTGGAGACAAATGTTCGCGCCAGCAAAGTTTTAGAAAAAATACTTGGCTCCAATGTAGAAATTGCCGGACCAAGCCTCGAGCGTTATAACTACAATGCAATCATCGAGTACGTTGATTACTTCAAGCGTGCGGGAGCAAGATTGACCTGCCTCACCTGGCATGAGTTTCGCTCGGACATTCTATTGCCTAAAATGTCAGAAGACATTTGCCGAATTGGCGAAGCGGTTATCAAACCAAATGAAAAGATTGGTCTGAAGGAGATCATAATTGGCGAATATGACAGTGAACAATCACAATTTCGACCAGGGTCGCTGCTCGCCTATCTTTACTATTTCGAAAAGGGCGGATGCTCCGGTGCCGCCAAGGCATGCTGGAATGAGCCTGATGGAGTTAATAACTGTTGGAATTGCTCTCTTGATGGTTTACTGAATGCCCAGGGAGAAACGCGAATAGTTTGGTGGCTTTATAAACTTTATTCAGAAAGTATAGTTGACCGAGTTGACGCTGAGAGTAATGATCCGCGAGTAATTGCATTCGCCAGCCACAACTACCAAACACAAATTCTCGTAGGCTATTGCGGAGCCAAAGAAATTTGTCCTCAATCAAAAAAAATCACTGTGAAGATAAATGGATTGAGAGTTAAACCTGGCGAATCAGTCAGCTTCAATGTCAAGCTTTTGGAAAGAGATAATTTGAAAGCATGCCGAGAGTTGAGCACTGTTTACACAGGCAAAACAAATTGGCAGGGGGAAGTTTGTATTCTGGAACTTCCGGCTCTCCGTCTTTTTGATGCTTTCGCCATCAGTCTCGCTAGTTCAAGCAAACAGAAAAATTAGTGTCGAGCAAGTAAAACTAGAAATCAGAATCAAACCAGAGCAGGCGAATGACTGACAGTTGCTTCACTGAGTGCTGGAGAGCTTGCTTCCAGGTCAGTGAATTGCTGCACGTTGCTATTCGTCTCAGGCATGAAGAAGGATGCTATTACACCGATCAAATAGACGGAAGATAGTGACGCGGCACCAATTGAATAAGAGCCGCCAAAGTTTGCAATAATTTGTCCACCAAAAATTGCGGCAACAGCAGCAAACAGTCTGCCGGAATTGTAGCTAAATCCAAATGCCGTGCCGCGGATCCGAGTTTCATATAATTCTGGTACATAGATAAACAGAACTACAAAGGGCAGAATCGAGACTGCTCCAATTGCAAAAGCCCAAAGCAAAAGCGGCAATCCAAATGATTTGACCGTTGTGAACATTCCCAAGCAACACAAGAAGCTAGCTAGTGATCCGAAGAAAAAGCATCTAGATCGCCCAAATTTTTCGACCAGCTTGCCGCCTACAAAGGCACAGGCAATCAATCCCAAATTCATGCAAATGGTGACATAACTTCTCTCAGCTACCGCCGCGGTTCCCGTAATTTGATTTATCCAAGCTGGTATCCAGGACTGAACTGACCAATAGCCCATGATACAAGAGCTTGCCATGGTGGCGACTATAAGAGTCGAGTGTCTATTTTTGACTGAAAAGAGCTCGAGAAAGGGATTTTTCAGTAGAGCATGCTCGCCGTCTGTGCGCTCTGAAAACGCCTTACGAGAGGCGCGTTTGCGCGCTTCACAAATGAATCCGAATTCCTCTGTATCTTTCAACTTAGCGCGAACATAGAAAGTCAGCAAGGCCGGAGTGATACCAACAAAAAATAGATAGCGCCAACCCATGCTTCCGCAGCACAAATTTAAAAGTGACGTAGCTAAATAACCGAAGCCAAAAGCACTCACCATCACTCCCATCGCCTGATACCTGGAGGAGCCCCGCCATGTCTCAGCAACGATGATTCCACTAATACCAATCTCACCACCAATACCGCAACCAACCAGGAATCGATACAGTGCCAATTCCTGCCAACTGTGCGCCAGAGCGCATAGACCAGTACAAAATGCGTAAGTCAAAATTGTAATCATCATTGTTTTAGCACGACCAATCCGGTCGGCAAGCAAACCAAAAATGACTGCTCCGACAGCCCAACCTGTCATGAATGCAGCAAGTACATAACTTCCGTAACGACCGATGGTGGCGTTGTCTCCAGTACCCAGCAACTCGGAAAGTGCAGGCACTAATACCATCACAAAAATTGTCGCGTCAAAACCATCAAAAAAGGCTCCCAACCATGCAGCAGCAAATGCGTGCCACTGATTTGCATGCGCACTGCAAGTATCAACCCTGCTGCGCACAGTGGTCACTAGCTGATTCATATTTTCCGCCGGATTGGTGCAATCTAAACATCGTATAGATACACGCACCGCTTGACAAGCGTCAGTTACGGCAATCAGTGGGCAGAATACGAATTTCCCCTTACATCCCTTTCCGCGCAGACAATCTCTTCTCGTACTACAATGCCACTATGGGCAGTGCAAATTACTGAAGGAGTTTTATGTGGGGTTTGATTTTTGCTCTACAGCCGAAGACTGAGATGTAAAATCGAGCCAAATAATTCTTGAATAGAAAGTAAACAACAATAAAATGCTGGCTGAAAATGCTTGCGCATAGTTACTCAAAACGAGGTGCGAGATCATTGCGCCACCGAGGTCGAATGCGTAGCCTGCGTACGCCCACTCTTTTAGCTTAGGAAAGCGATTTCCAAAAACAATTGCTAAGCCACCAAGAAATTTTGCAGTTCCCAAAATGTAGACGACATAGCTGGGATATCCTAATTGTGAAAGCATCTTGGTTGGAATCTCAGGAAATATAATCTCCATTAATCCAGCAATCCCAATCAAAGCAAAAGGGATAGTGGCACCTCGGTATACAAGCTTTTTGCTGAGCGCCATTTCTCGATTGCTCCACTGAGAATCTAACTCGAATAATAATATCAAACAATGCAGAGCATTCTGTTTGAGATACCATCCTCAACCTGCGTTTCAACTTTCGACCGGGAGTGTAAACACGTCCCTTGACAGAAAGTCATGCCGAGTTGATACTAGACCGATGAACAAATTACAGACATTATTCGCCTCCTCGTCGTCTTCTTCTAACTAGAGACGCGGGTTTTGTTCAGCAATTAATTTCAGACGAACGTTTGAGCCCGCTTGATAAGCGAGGCTTTTTTGTTTAG
>JACMKL010000342.1 GCA_014380105.1 Candidatus Melainabacteria bacterium | reverse complement strand
GGTGTTGCGCAGCCGCTTGAGTGTTACTGTTTCCAATCTTTCAGGCGTGAGCGAGGACGACCTTCTGCCAGGTAAGGCATTCCTGGAGACGATTTCGAAATCTTCATTTCAGGTAAAGGAGCCACCAGCTTTTCCCCAGTTTCTAGCTCCACCACCAGTATCATCGCCAGAAATAATACCTCCGCAGAATATTTTGTCTCAACCACTGGGTTGGATGGTTGACGTATTTACTGGCAGTAAAAAAGAAACTGTCAGTGTGCCAGCCAGTACCCAACCTCAATTGAGACAATAGAAAGGTTCGGTGTATTTTGTGATTTCACCTAAATCTTCAAGCATAAAACGCAATTTGCGAAACGGCAGAATTTTTTCTGCTCGCAATGAGAATGGTGCTGTTTTGCCGTTTGTATTTTTCGCATTTTCGGTCTGTTTTGCCTTCTTAGCTCTCACACTTGATGTTATGCGCACCGTTCACTGTGCATCTGCTTTGACGCACGCGGCTCGTACTGCATCTCTTTACTCATACCAAAAGGCATTCAGTGATGATGGCGTATACGATCAGAGTCAAATGCAATCTAATCTTTCTCTTGCCTTGGCGGAGATAAATGGGTCACAGGGCGCGCCCTGGTGTACCGCTCCTGCTGGACCGTTTCAGTCAAGCAATGCAACCGAAACTCCAGTTGTTTTTGAATCGACAGATTTGAAGATCTCGCAAAATATAAATTCGCAAGACCCGGGCGATTTTTATCTCTCATTGAGAGCCAGGCGGGATGGAGCCGACGGCTTGTCAATGAGATTTTTGCCACTCATTTATGGCTTTAACAATATAGTAGGTTTGCCTGTTCCGGCTGGCGTTGATGTGGCTAATCCCTATCGAGTTGTTGAGGTTTGTGCTCAACCTGCCACCAGGATTGGTGCCGGAGATGCCAGCCGATTGGCTCCGCTTCGACCATGGTTTAATCCGGCTTTGTGCTCGTGTTTTCCTCTCGCTCTCAGTTACGAGCAGATGCGCGTAGCTTCACAAAGTGATCAAACAGTCCAAATCTATGCGGTTAAAGTGAGAGGCTCGAAGAGCAGCATCTCCAACAACGCAATGAATGATATTCTCGGCTGCTTTGTCAATTTAACCCCGACAGGTGGCGCTCAGAACTATTACGGCGGAACAGCTGGTGCGCAGTCTGTCAACCAGCTTTACGAGAATCTGGGCACTTTCTCAAACGCACATTCTTCCGGCGTCAGCGCCTCAGGTGTGGTCGAAAGAGATAGTCAAATTCGGGCATTCGATGTTTCCTCGCCTGAATTTTCTTCACGTGCTCAGCAAATTGCTAGCCGAGTCAAGGCATTATGCAGTGGGCGCTTTTACATGATGCCTGTAGTGGAACAGAATCCATTGATAAGTCAGAACAATAAAGTGGTCGGGTTTGCTCGCATGAAATTAGTGGATGTAACCCTTGATTCCGCTACAAATGCTTTTACCATTTTGGTCTCCATTGGCGAATCGCGCCCGATGGCAAATGCCAGTGTCGGTACTCAAATCGCTGCAGTCCCGAAAACTGGAGGAGTCAATCTCACAACTCCTGCCAAAGACATTTTTGGTGCTCGCTTGTATAACTTCGCATCCAATTCTCTGAGCGCTGCTCCGCGTGGAATTGTGATGGCGCCTGCAACATCACCGCGTTTAATAACGGGAGGAAGTTTGTGAGGGTCTTGTCTCCGTTATTTTCGGTGAAAAAGAAAGTCTCAGAATCACCATTGGCGAACGCTCTTATTGGAGTAGTTGGCAGTAAGGGTGGTGTAGGAGCAACTACTGTTTGCGTTAATTTAGCCACTAGCTTAGCTCAGAATTTGGCACCTGACGGAGGATTCACAACTCTTGTCGATGCTAATTTTCATCAGCCTGATGCGGCTCTTCAGCTTTCTTGTCAGCCAAAGCACACAATCAGTGAGATTTTGGCACGTGCACACTCTCTCGAGCCCCAGGTTATCGAAGCCTGTAAAAACGCTGTTGGTGCCAATTCTGGTCTCCATTTGATTACACCGGCAATTGATGGAAGCGCAGGTACGACTTACAATTTGTCTGACTTAGTGAGCTGCCTACCTTCGCTTAAAGCTTCATCGTCAACTACTGTAGTAGACCTCCCGCGTCATTTAGATCGCTCGCTTGTGTCGCTATTTGATCAATGCGACATAATTTTATTGGTGGTTGAGCCGAATATCAGCTCTATTGCCGCCACAACAAGGTGGCTGGCTGCGTTTAGGGATTTGGAATATGCCAGCGAGAAAATTCTTTTGGTTGCAAATCGTATGGGAAGCAAAGCACGATTGCTAGAACAGCAGCTGCTCTCTACTTTTTCGCGAAATAGTATTGCCATACTTCCGAATGCTTTTCGGGCTATGGAGACGGCTCAAATAGACGGTTTGCCGGTTTTGTCATTGCTTCCGAAAGATGCTTATTCCAAAGCTATGCGAGAGCTAACTGACAAGGCTATTTTAAACCTGGTCTTTTTACGTCAGCAACGCGCGACTTTGTTGCAGGAGGAAGAATAATGTCACGTTTGCGCGATTTACTTTTTGCCGAGCCTCCAGTTCCCAGCGAATCTTTGACGCAAGTTCGTTTTGTAAAAGTTGAAGATAAGAACGAGCCTTCCGCTCCGGCGGAAGGATTAAAGGCGCAAAGTTTTTCGCTCGGGCACCACCTCGCAGGTAAAAATACACTTCCCTTAGAAAGTGGCGGCGACACAGGAAAAATTGCATACCAGCATCTAAAAACACTAATACATACGCGGCTGGTAGAGAGCCTCGATCTCAACGCCATGATGCAGATCGAGGGCAATCATGCCCTTGAGAATGAAATTGAAAGAACTGTACATATACTTATTAATGAAGAGCGCTTGCCTCTCTCTGTTTCCGAACGTCAGCAGATCGCCAAAGATGTTTTGCATGAAACCCTGGGATTGGGACCTTTAGAACCGCTCCTCAGTGATCCCGATGTCAACGATATCCTGGTGAATGGCGCAAATAGCGTCTGGATTGATCGCAATGGTTGTTTGACTGAGACAGAAATTCGCTTCCAGGATGATCAGCACCTCTTGCATGTCATTAATAGAATTGTGTCGCGCGTAGGCAGACGCGTAGACGAATCTTCACCGATCGTTGATGCACGTTTGCCTGATGGATCGCGTGTTAATGCGATAATTCCTCCGCTATCAATTCAAGGGCCGGTTCTGTCAATTCGACGCTTTCGACCAAATCCGTTCACTCTGGAAGATCTCATTTCGAAAGGAACTCTAAATGCTCAGATGGCTGAGTTCTTAGAAAAAGCTGTGCAAGGCCGTTTAAACATCCTGGTATCTGGTGGCACTTCAGCTGGAAAAACTACTCTTTTGGGTGTGCTTTCCAGCTATATTTCTGCCAGCGAGAGAATTGTTACTATCGAGGATACAGCCGAACTGCGCCTGCAACAGCGGCATGTAGTCAGGCTGGAATCTCGTCCAGCCAACATAGAAGGTCAAGGCTCAATTGGTCAGCGCGAATTAGTGAAAAATGCTTTACGCATGCGACCCGACCGGATCGTTGTAGGCGAGGTGCGTGGCGCCGAAGCTCTCGATATGTTGCAAGCTATGAATACTGGGCATGAGGGCTCACTGACGACTGTGCACGCAAATTCTGCCAGAGATGCACTTAGTCGTCTTGAAACCCTAGTGCTTTTGGGAGGAGTCGATCTTTCACAACGAAGTATAAGAGAGCAGATGGGGTCGGCCTTTGATTTGATAGTTCAAATCAAGCGCCTTTCCGATGGTGCTAGACGCATAGTCAGTATCACTGAGGTGACTGGTGTGCAAGAAGACGTTGTTAGTTTGCAGAATATTTTCGAATTTCGGCAAACTGGCACTGCTGCTGATGGCAAAGTTGAGGGCAGGCATTTTTCCTGCGGAATTAGACCGGTAGTCGAATACAAGCTCAAAGAAGCGGGTTTGGTTCTGGATAATCAGTTATTCGCCAACAGCGACTCTAAAGATGAGGAGTTGCTCGCATGATACTAGATACGGTACTAATTTCGTCAGCGCTTCTAACCCTAGTAGCAGGCATTGTGGTTGCGAAATTTTTGCGTTATCGCCGTCAGAAGCGCCATGTGTCAGAACGTCTCGCCCAGCTTTTCCCAAAAGATGTCGCTCGCCCCTATTTGTTTAGTTTGCTGAAAGAAAGGCGACTAGAGAAGTATTTCAGCGTTGAACAGACATTGCAAAAGACTGCCTTTGCCAAGATTGACTTACTCATAGAACAATCCGGATCATCCACTACAAAACAAAATTTAAGTTTGACGATTGTTTGTCTTTTCCTTTTCCCTGTGGTTGTGACAGCCATCCTGGAATTTGATCTCATGCTCGGAGTGCTTTTCGGCACGCTCTTGGCGGCGTTTCCAATTTGCGCCTTGTTTTTCAAACGTAATCAGCTGCGTAAAAAATTTGTCACCCAGTTACCTGATGCAATCGACTTAATGGTTTCTGTTTTGCGCAGCGGTCACAGTATTCCTCAGGCTGTCAAAACTGTGGGTGAGGAATTACCTGCGCCGCTTGGGAAGGAGTTTTTGGAAGTTCAACATCGGATGAATTTAGGACAACCGCTTAGCCAGGCCTTGGTTTACTCTTGTGAGAAATTCGCTTCCTTTGAGCTTGACTTGATCCGCCGTGCCGCAACGATTCAGGCCGAAACCGGCGGAAGTTTGGCGGAGCTTTTGGATAAAACAAATGGAACTTTGCGGCAAAGACTTAAGTTAGTTCGGCAAGTCACCGTATTGACAGCTCAGAGTCGAATGACTGGAACCATTGTTAGTTTGCTTCCGTTTGTCATGGCCGTTAGCTTGCACTACCTGAGCCCTGGTTACCTAAACCCACTTTTGGAAACCAGTCTTGGAAAGTTATTGTTGACCGGCTCGTTATGCTTAATGCTGTTAGGAGCCCTGATTATGCGCCGCATGTCAACGGTGAAAGTCTGATGGATACACAATTGCTCTTTGAGTATCCAGAGTATGCTTTAGCTCTCGCGGTTGGCATCGTGTTATTGATAAATTTCTTCAAGGACACTGACGGGAAAAAATATCTGCCCGTGTGGATTTCGGAACCTGCTGTCTCTCTGCTTCTTTTATTGCCTCGGAAATACGGAGAAAATCTGGTTTCAATGCTCAACCTGAGCGGGCACCGCTCAAATACTGCCTTTGGATTCCTTTCCAGCTGCAAGGTTTACGGCTGTCTAATCGTGTCACTTGCCTCATTTGCTTTGCCACTCATTTTGGTACTGCCGGCAGTGCTGCTTGTTTTTTTCATCCCAGATCTGGTGTTGCTTGTTCGGGTCAAGCAACGTCAAAGGCAAATCCGTGAGTCTTTGCCGCAAGCTCTCGATTTGATGGTTTTGTGCGTGGATGCAGGATTAGGATTAGATGCAACAATTCGACGGATCGCCTCTGAAAGATCAGTTGCCTCAAATGCCCTCAATGACGAATTGTTGACGCTCGGCCGAGACGTTATGCTGGGCATGTCACGTGAGCATGCTTACCAGGAATTGTATGCTCGAACGGGCGTTGAAGAGCTGAAAGCGCTGACAGCTTCACTAAACCAGTCAGCAAAACTGGGACTGAGCGTGGCTCGAATTCTGCGCAACCAAGCTGAATTTTTACGTTCAAAATTGGCACAGAAGGCAGAGGAAAAAGCCGCTAAGTTGCCCATCTATATGGCTTTCCCCTTGTGGTTTTGCGTCATGCCAGCCCTGATGGTAATCCTGCTTGCGCCGTCTATCATCACATTCATGCAGAACGCACCATCTTCCATCGCCTCCGGCGCTGTTCTCTTCAGATAGAGATAAGTCAGAATGAAATTCTCTAACCTTCAAAATGCCTAAAAAAATGCCCAAACTTTAACTATTTGAAGTAGTATAAATCCTCCAAAAAAGAAGGGCTCTGCAATCGGAATGCATTGCTGCAAGCCGATGTACAGAACCCTTCGACACGTCAGAATTGCTTCTGACGTGTCAATCTTGCGTTAATGCAAGCGCTCACATGTTCCACCGGACATGGCGTCCAGCTCTTTCATGCGCTTTTCGACGGGCGGATGGTGTTCGCCCAGGCTACGCCACCAACGCGACAGCCGCTCACCAACTCCGCCGGAAGTCCTGCGCTCGTCGTCTTCGTCAAAGGCGTTGACGATGAAGAGTGGCTTCATTCCACGAGTGATGATCAGCTGGCGAAGGTCGGGGCGCAGGCGCCGCATGAAATTCTGAATCTTCTGCAACGCCGTCGACAGTGCACACGGATTGCCGGTCCACTGTGAAGCCAAAATATCGGCAGAACTTTCGCGGCAGCGGCTCACGAACAGTGCCAAGATTTTGGTCAGGACGCTGACGAAGTAAAACAAAATCAGCATGATGATAAAGCCAGCCACGCCACCATCGGGCAAGAAGAAACGTTTCTTGTCCTTGGTAACTTTGTCAGACAGCTTGTCCAGCAAAGGCGCTTCGCCACCAGAGAAAACCGGACGGAAAAGTCCGGGCAATCCAGCCGAAAGCACGATTGCGAAGAGAGAGCCCATCACAGCCATAAACGAACCAATCGAAACGTCGCGACACTTCACGTGTGCAAGTTCGTGGGCTAGTACGGCTTCCAATTCTGCATCGGTAAGACCCAGATGGAGCAAGCCTTCCGTTGCAGCGATGAAGCTGGTGGCAGGCGAGCGGCCGGTGGCAAATGCGTTGGGCAGAGGCATCGGCGAGATGTAGACCGGCGGATGGACCTTCAGTCCAGTTTTTGGGTACAGACCCTCAACGAGGCGAACGAGGCGCTGATGGTCGGGATTGTGCGGGCTGGGAGGGCGGCACTTCATCAGCTTGAGGACCAATGTGCCACTGTGATACCAACTGAAAATCGGCACCAGGGACCACAGTCCGAGAAGCACGACACCGTAGCTGAAGCTCAACCCGAAATAAATCAGGGACGAGAGAGCCAGAGCGGAGATAAGTGTCATGCCGAGAATTGTCTTAATCCAGGTCGACGCGAGGCGGCGCTTGGTAGCGGCGGCGTCAAACCCGTGAGAGTGATTGTGCATCACATGACTCCTTCGGGATGTTATAGCGAACCGCTTGGCTCTCAAGGAAAGCGTCAACGGTGCGGGAAAGTGAGATTTAGAGGCAGCGAAAATCCGTACTTTTCTTCCGCACGCGGTGAGCATGAGGTTTGAAGAGACTTAAGCCGGTTACAGAGATAGATAGCTGGGGAGCTATTTGCCTTTTAAGAAAAAAAGAAACGGATGAAACTGTAAGACACTAATCAAGTCTTGATAGCTGTTTCTAGTTAGATAGATAAAGAGTACATGGCATTCGTGTAGTTACAGCTCGCACCGTTGATGTAGTCAAGGTTTCGCAGCTAGTAACGTCATTGAGAATTGGTAAGTGAACTGGTAAGAGAATTGGTAGACAAGCGGTTTTATCTGGCGGGTTTCGCGACTTTATCTGCGTTTTTGCCACCGCAACAACCAGGTGTTTTCTTCTCTTCTGCCGAGTTGTCACCAGCCATAGTTGGCGTCAATGAGGCGGCGTTATCGTCATGTTTTTCGGCGGCAGTTGGTTCTTTGCCAGGTGCCCAGAGACGTGTTGCCCAATAACGTTTTATGTTTGCGCTTGGCTGCTCGAAAAACGGGTAAATCTTCCCCCATCGCAAATCTACAGCCTTTTGAATATTTGAAAGTGTTTCACCCTTACGCTTCATTTTGAGCGCCATGATGGCTGCTTCCTGGCAGATGTAGCAGTCGACGCCATGGTCAGAAGTAAAACAATCAAGAAGCGATGCATGTTCATCGGTGTAATCGCATCCGCAATAGCAGAAAAGTTTTTCGCAGATTTCGGGCGCCGCTTTTGCCGCCATATAGCTCATTTTTACTTTGCCTACGTAAGGCTCTGCGCTCAAAACTTCTTTTGTTGGTTTTTTTTCTGTGGTTGAAACAGTTGGATCGGGCGCATTTTTAGGTTCTTTTTGAGATGCCTGACCTGGCGTCACTGTCTTTTCGGCACACCCGGACATGGTCGTTATTACGACTAAGCCTAGTAGCAGCTTGGAGCAGGACTGAGAAAATATCGGGGAAAACATCACGGAATTACTCTATTTATGAGTCTCTCGACACTCTTATTTGTAACAAACTTAGAGAGCGCCCGTCAAACGTGACATAAACGACACGCAAAGCCGCCAGTGAGAAGCTTTTCCTGGGCTAATATATACATCTTTGCTATGATCTCCTTCTTGGGATCTCGGATTGGTCGAACTATGCTGGACTTTGATGTCGTAGTTATCGGTGGTGGGCATGCTGGTGTCGAAGCAGCTAACGCAGCTTCACGCCTGGGTTTAAGCACGCTGATGTTGGCTGTAAATTTGGATACGATTGGCGCCATGCCGTGTAATCCAGCCGTTGGCGGTCCCGGAAAGTCTCACCTGGTCAAAGAAATCGATGCGCTTGGTGGAGTCATGGGTATTGCTGCCGATGCCACTTATTTGCAAATGCGCATGCTTAACTCGAGCCGCGGTCCTGCAGTTCAATCTTTGCGTGCTCAAAGTGACAAGCGCGAATATTCCGCCTGGATGAAATGTTTCATGGAATCCTTGCCGAATGTCACTCTTCGTCAGGGCATGGTCAAATCTCTTTTAGTTGAGAATGGAAAAGTGTGCGGAGTCGAACTGGCGTTTGGCGATCGTATTAAGGCAAAAGCAGTGGTTCTTTGCGCTGGCACTTTCCTGGAAGGTACTATTTGGATAGGCAAAGAAACAATGCCAGCTGGGCGCGCAGGAGAATTTCCGGCGGTCGGACTTTCGGCCATGCTCAAGTCTATGGGCTTCAAGATGCCTCGCCTCAAAACTGGCACGCCGCCGCGCATTGATGGACGAACCATTGATTACACAAATTTGCCGGAAGTACCTGGCGATGATTCATTGCAATTTTTCTCATTCCTAGATAATCGTCCAGTGCTGTCTCAAGTGGCTTGCCATCAGACTCGCACGACCGAAAAGACTCATGAATTGATCAGAGATAATTTGCACGAGTCTCCAATGTACTCGGGCATGATTGATGCAAAAGGGCCGCGCTATTGTCCTTCTATTGAAGACAAAATTGTTCGCTTTGCCGACAAAGATAGCCACTCACTTTTCTTAGAACCGGAAGGTCGTTCGACTTACGAAGTCTATTTGCAAGGTTGTTCGACAAGTTTGCCTGTCCACATTCAGCATGGAATTGTGCATTCACTGCCTGGTTTGGAAAATGCAGTAATGGTCCGCCCGGCATACGCAGTTGAGTACGATTATTTGCCAGCAGTGCAATTCGATCATACTTTGATGATGATTGATTTGCCGGGATTTTTTGCTGCTGGACAAATGCTAGGTACAAGTGGTTACGAAGAAGCCGCTGCACAAGGTATCGTCGCTGGTATCAATGCTGCACAGTATGTGCTTGGAAAAGAGCCATTCATCTTGCCTCGTTCATCGAGTTATACAGGCACTTTGATCGATGACCTTGTCTCCAAGGAAATGTCTGAGCCATACAGAATGATGACTTCGCGTTCTGAATATCGTTTACTTCTTCGTCAAGACAATGCTGACCAAAGATTGACACCACTGGGTCGTCAAATAGGTATGGTCGATGATCATCGCTGGTCATTGTTTGAACGCAAGCAAGAAGGTATGAGAGACGAACGCAAGCGTTTGAAAGAAACTCGCGTACATCCTTCTGAAGCCTGGGACGATGCCCTTCTTGCCTGTGATGAAAAACTGAAACAAGCGCTGACGCTTGAAGAAATTCTCCGCAGACCGCGTGTTCCTTATACTTTGATCGAACAAATGGTTCCGGCAAAAGGAGATGGTGCCTTCGAATGGCCTCTGGAGATTGAGACCGAAGTTAAATATGAAGGCTATATTGCTCGCCAAAAACATCAGGTCGAACAAGCTGAAAGACTTGATGGAGTCAAGATGCCTGTCGATTTGGATTATCTTTCCGTCGATAATTTGTCGAAGGAAGCACGAGAAAAACTGCAGCGTATTCGTCCCGAAACTTTAGGTCAGGCTGCGCGTATCGGTGGAGTCAGTCCTGCCGATGTTTCTGTTTTGATGATAATTATGGAAGCGCGCCGGCGTTCGCGCCGTGGCGGTAAAATTCATTCTGCCGAGGCGGCAGCACTTGGCTAAACGCGAAAGCACTTGAACGATTTGGTGACCCTTTTACTCTATGATTTTTGCGAAACAGTTTCGATTTTTCGGCCTATCGCTAATTGTTTTGGCGTCTGCGCATGCTAGCGCGCAAGCCAATGACAAAAATATTGCCAGTGATGGAATCTCGCCAGGGCAGCCACTTCGCTTACCTCCGGACGCGAATTCTACACAAGAAATTCTGAACAAAATAAACAATGCTCAAAAGAAAATGCATCTGCCTGCTGCAAAAATTAAACCAAATCCTGTTGTATCGAGTGAAGGTTCAAAGCTGATTGGGGGCGTCTCTCATAGTGTGAGTGTGCAGCCACTACCTCAGATTCAACGACCAGGAAGAATTTTTAGAGGCGAAGCAGTCACCGCGGGTGGTACTCAACGTGGGAAAAAATTTCAAGTCCCAGATTGGATGGCGGGAGTTTGGCAACGCTCTCAAGCTAGGGAGCTGTCACGTGTTGAGCTTCCGAGCGGTAAGAAATTAAGTCCGGTTGGTATGCAGATTGCCAAAGTGAAAGATGTATTTGGAACTTATCGCGACGAGAGCGGAAAGGCATGGCAAGTTTTTGATCCGCTTAAGGCAACCGGTCAAGTTGATAGGGGGCATTCGATCGACTACCATCGCGTCCATTCGTACGATCTCGTTATTACAGGTCCAAAAACTGCCGTTGTTGAAGTACAGGCGACTCACACAATGGTAAGCAAGGCAAATCGCAAAATCGCAAATGTTTATCAGGACGAAGAGCTCAACAAATACACACTGCTTCCAAGTGGTCGGCTGCAGACCGATAGTTCGGTCAAAGTTTTTGACATGAATGGCAAGGCTTTTCTCCTCACCAGGTCTGTTTCTTCCGAATTTCGCCTTCCTCCAAATAATTGGCCGCCCCGCGCCCAGAGTCAGCTCACGCCAAATTAGTGCGTTACAAAAGTGTCGAAAAGCCAAATTTGTTTCGCTCTGAAGAATAATGACCCCCCTTAAGGGGTAATAATAATAATGAAGCTGCTCGGTTTTTCGAGTGTTTGTTCACGCGCCCCGAACTTCGGTCAGGTATCGACGAGCAAGCCAGCGGAAATCAGCGTCCCGGAGACTCTCAAAGGAAAGACCCAGAAAGTGGACTTTTTCAAAGCTAAAGCAACCCTCCATAGATACCCTACTGACTTTTTAATTGGCGATCTGCTGGTCAAAGCTGGTGTTATCAGCTCCAGGCAGCTAGATGAGGCAATAAAATTATCAGGCGCTAAGCACCTGCAAGTCGGTCAGATGCTCATTATGAGCGGCAGTATCAACTCGAGCCAATTACAAGCAGCAGTCGACGCACAATCTCTTGTACGTGACAGGACTGTAGACATTAACGACGCGCTCAAACTCTTGAAAGTGGCGTGTAAGTCCGGTCAGACCATATCTGAAGTCGTTGCCGGTGGAACCACTAAAACAATTCTTGGACCGACCAATAAACTTGGTGAGGTATTACTCGAAGCCGGACTTGTCACAACCGATCAATTTGCAAAGGCAATGCAGCGAAGTCTCTCGACCGGCTTGCCGCTTGGACGAATTTTGGTCCTCAACAATACGCTTGCTGACGCAATCTTAAATATGGCGTTGGATTTGCAAGTGCGAATACGCGATGGAATGCTCACGCGCGGGGAAGCCGTAGAGCTATTGCGTCATGCTGCCGGCATTGACGGCGAAGAAATGCCCGATCAGGCATTGATAGCACAGGCCCAGGCGGCACTGAAAGCCCCTCGCAAACATGGCATTCGTATTGGCGAGATGTTTGTGAAAGCGGGGCTTTTAACAGAAACAGACGTCATGAATGCTCTAGAGACCGGACTGGCAAACGATCAACCGATTGGTCAGATTCTGGTGGGTCAAGGTTTTATCACTGAGCAAATCTTGGAAGCCGCACTAGGTTTGCAGAAGATGGTCGATGGTCGGCACCTTGATGTCGACAAAGCTGTTGATACGCTTTCCAAAATTCAGAATTCCGGAATTACATATGATGAAGCCGTATCAGACCTGAAAGTAGTGGAGGTCGTCGAGACCGAAGCTGTTGGATTTGATCGAATGCTAGTTTTGGCGCGGGTCTTAACCGAAACGCAAATCGAAGATTCTTTCAAAGTTGCTATGGAAGACGCGAAAATTATCGGTCAAATTTTGATTATGACCGGACACGTTGAGAAGAATACTTTAAAAGCGGCATTGAGAGCGCATTTTCTTTTGAGACGCGGCGCCATCACGCAAGATGATGCTGTTGTCGGTTTGGATTATTGTATGCACAGCTCAAATCGACTCTCGTTTGACGGTGCTTTGCAAGAATTAGGATGGGATATCAGTACGCTGCCGCCGGACGAAATTGATCCGGAAGTGCGCGCGTACGAAGAAGCTCGCAAAGGATTTGGACTTTCGACTGATGATGAAGGCGATAATCTGTCTCGCTTGATCAAACAAGCTGAGCAAGGTGAGAAAGCAGTTCAATCTGTTGACGAAAGTGCTGCCACCACTGGTGATACCGAAGCGATTTCTTTAGATGATGTCGTTGCGGCAACGCCTGTAGCTGAAGAAACTCAACTAGAACCCGATAAAGACTCGTTACACGGTTTGTTTGCAGATAACACAAACGCAGAGTCGGCTATTGAGAAGACGGGCGGCAAATTTGCTAATCTCTTCGGCTCAGGCGAACCAGTCGCTAAAAAGCCTGTTGAAGATGTAGCTCCAGATGCGGATGTGCCGGTAGAATCAGCACCTCCAGCGCCTCCAAAGCCGATTGTGGCTGCAGAGCCTCCACCATTCGTGGCCCCTTCTCCTGTTGCTTCATCAGAGCCACCTAGAAAAGCATCTTTTGCAAACCTGCTTGGTGGAGACGATAATCCTGTTAAGAAGGCAGAGCCAGTTTCTGAAGTTGCGGCACAGCCTGTGCTAGAAGTTGCACCAGAAATTGCACCAGAAATACCAGCTCCACAAATTCAACCAGCCCCATCAGCCTCTACTGCTCAGCCTATAGAAGCTGCCCCTGCGCCTGCCCCCGCTCCCGCTCCTGCCCCCGCTCCCGCTCCTGCCCCTGCTCCTGCGCCTGCGCCTGACCCCGCCCCTGCTCCTGCCCCTGCCCCTTCCGCAGAGATCGCAGCTCCGGCTGCTGCCCCAGCTAAGAAATTTGGCTCTTTCGCCAACTTACTCGGTGGTGACGAACCAGCGCCAAAACCCGCACCACCTCCTGCGCCAACTCCTTTAGCCTCTATAATTCCTGAAAAATTGGCGGAAATAGATTTTGGAGATGATGATTCATCTGCTAATTTCGCTGCCATTGCTGCCACTCGAGCAACTGCCAACACTGCAGCTGTTGCAGCTGGAAGTGAAACGGCTGCGCCTGTTGGAGCTTCTGATGCTCTATCGGCACTGACCCGAAAAACTCCACCGGCAGCACCAGCGCCTGATGCGCCTCAACCGGTTGTATCTCAAGCACCAGCACAATCGCCAGATGCAGGAGCCAATGGTGGTGCACAGATGCCGTCCAATGGTGCGTTGCGAGCATCGTCAGATCCTACGCTTGCAGGTATTCCTGCAATGGCTCCAGTTTTGACTAGTGGACATGAACCACTGGCGGTGCGCACGGAAGCTGAGGTGAAAGATGCGCTCAGCGGCTCCTACGCTCGCTTGGCCGAGAGTTATTATGACCAGGGAAATTACAGTGAAGCGCAAAATCTTTATGACAAAATTTTGTCAGTGCGTGAAACTGAACTCGGAGAGAGTGACCCCGAATTAATAGCTGATCTGGCTAATCTAGTCAGGGTACTTTGTGTACAGGCTCAGTTTGCGCAGGCAGAAAGTCATGTTCGTCGAATCATTTCAATTCTTGAAATGGCTCAACCGAATGACACACAAAAATTGGCCGATGCACTCAACACCCTTGCTCAGATTTACTTCCAGCAAGGAAAATTTGAACACTGTCAGCCAGTTTTAGACCGTTCTGTGCGCCTTAAACAACAGGTTCTCGGAGAGAATCATATTGATATGGCGGACTGTTATCGTGACTATGCTCGTTTGATGCGTAAGCTCAATAGAACTGATGAAGCTGAAACTTATTACAATAGAGCCAAGGTAATTTTAGGCAAAGTACCGCGCCAGGCTGTTGTTTAGGCGCGCTCATTTTTTTTCGAAATGTGCGGCCCTGCCGAGGTAAGCCGTTATTTCATTTGAGTTGAGCCAGGTTGTCGCTTTTGCTTGGTCGCGCAATGCTGAATCAAGAAAATTAGCCGTGACTTGTTCGATCATCTCATGAAATTTGTCGTCCGTACTAACTGCTGGTCTAAAAGATCTTCCACCGAAAACGGCATGGTCAGCGCCTACGAAGTTTATAAAATATTGATGCGTCGACTTTATTCCATCAAATGGAATTCTCCTATCTTCCGCTTTCGTGTCGCCGATCGGGCTATTATCCTCGGTGCCGGTCAAAAGCAATCCAGGTATTTTGATATCGCCGTATGTTTTTGAAGGATCTATTTTACCCCTTCCGACGGGCGGACATAGATAGATAGCTGCTTTTATGCGTGTATCTTTCATATTTCCCATCGGTCCAAAACTTTGTCCGGCCATTAAGAGCGCTGTACCCGCGCCGAAAGAATGACCTGCCAGTGCAATTTTTGTGAGATCGAGTTGTTTTTTTAAGACTCCATCACTGATGTTTTTCTTTTCTAGTTCGCTCAAAACAAATTTTATGTCATTACCTCTATCTACCAAATTTCGTCCATTGGCTGCCGCTTTCATATTTTCGAAAATGGCTTGTTTACCGCCTTCCATGGCACTTTTCCAGACACCGGAATCGCTACCTGGATGTTGAACAAAGACGCATAGGTATCCATGTTTAGACCAGTATTCGCCCAGGTATACTGCCGCCTCCCGCGAACCGCCCAGTCCGTGCGAGAAAATCACTACAGGAAATGGTGCCGATCCAGACTGCGGTAGGTAAATTTTTACTGGAATAGTGCGGTCGCGCTCGGTGTCTTGCCATTCCTGATAAACAACATTTTTGGCATCGGATTTCTTTTCTGAAAATCTAAGTCGGTTTTGAGTCTTTGTAGGCTCATAGGATTGCTGTGCTATAGCGTTTTGGAGATGGGAGCTAATTGCTGCCGTTGCGAGCATCGTACTTATTAATAGGGCTTTTATTGCCATTTTGTATTCTCCATTGCTACGCAAAATCTTCTTCCTCATTGATACACGAGTCAGGTTGAAAAGTTGCGCTTGTGACCGAGCAATTTGCGAATTTAACTTTGCGATAGTTTTCGGTAAAAGGATGTGGCGATCATATCAGACGCATTAATCTGCGGTAGATAGAACCAAATATGCCACCATGCGTCGGATAATTTTCAGTATCAGCTTTGGTGGCATACGGCTCCTGCTCCAATGCTCGAAAAAGCGCGGGAACATAGTTTTCTAGTCTGTGTCATTGTGCTTGTGCAGAGGAAATTCGAAGGAGGTTGTCATGAAATATTCGGTCATGAAAAAGAAGGCACTATCAGTAGTGGCGGTTGCCGGAATAATGTTTGCTCTCTCTCCAGTGGCTCCAGCAGTAGGTCAGACAACTGCTCTGAGAGGCAACGCTTCTGCAGGTAAGTACAATGCAACCGGTGTAAAAGGTTATTTTCAAAGACATCCTAAGGTTAAGAGTGCAACACTTGGTGCTGGAGTAGGCGCTGGAGCTGGCGCATTGACTGGTCTGATATCAGGTAAAGGCACTATGCGTGGTGCGGCGATTGGAGCCGGAACAGGCGTAGGTGTTGGATTGGTTCGTAGCACCAGATCTTTAGATAATCATCCAGTCATAAAAGACACTGCGACAGGCACACTTCTTGGTGCTGGTTTGGGACTAGCCGCGAGTCGGGGTCATGATAAAGGTAAAAAAGTGTTGGCTGCCACAGCTATCGGTGCCGCTCTTGGTATGGGCACTGGCTTTTTGAAAGATAAGTTCTAAATTCGAATTCTACCTACTCGGTCAATTTTAAATCTTTGAGAGAACCCATGGTTTGGGAGACTTTCAGTCCTTGTTCTGCGGACCCTGCAGGCGTCTGAGCGAGCTGCTGTGGCACCTGGTGTGAGGATGCTTCGTGAGTCTCCGGACTAGCGGGAGCTGCGGGCTTGGCGTGGGCTACTTTGTCTGGATGCGCTGGTTGGGCGTGATGTTGATGTCCGGCGCCGTTATGGGTCGGGCTGTGATGGGCCGGACCATGATGGGCCGTGTGTGTAGGTGCATGGTGTGCGCTGGCTGTAGGTGCGTGCTGCATGGGGGCTGCATGAGCGGTGATGGCATCATGAGGTCCGCCCAGATTGAGTTCCTGTCCGGGGAAAATCAAATCTGGATTTTTGCCGACTATATCGTGATTCAATTTGTAGATGTCCTGCCACTTCATGCCATCGCCAAATTTATCGTGAGCAATGTCCCAGAGGTTGTCGCCGGGTTTGACTGTGTAGGCTTCATTGGCAGCGGCTTCTGGAGTTTGCGCAACTTGCTGCCCGGCTTCCGGTGCGCTCTGGGCTGCATCTTGCTGAATAAGTTGTCGCTGATCTGCGCCTTGCATTTGCGGCACTTCTGAGCGACCGAATTCGAGTGGGGCGTTTTGTCCAACCTGAGAATATGTAGGTTGTGTCACCTGACCTTGTGGCACTTGCCCAGCGGCGGATGTTCCTTGCATACCACCTAATTGTGGGCGGAACGCACCACCTGCATTATCGAAGGCAAGTTGTTGACCCTGCACAAAATCGTCATCGATATTTAAATCGTGTGGATTTGCTCCTGCTCCGGCGTTTTCAAATACAGGTTTGCCGAAATCGTTATAACCACCGACGTTCAAATCTGCTCGAGTAAATTCGCCGAACTCAGGAAGATGAGCATTGCCAGCCGCACTTGTTGCTGCATCGCTAATTCCATTCATGTTTCCTGCAAAAAGCGAATTGCCCATTTGTTGGCCAAGATTGCCTAAGATAGGCGCGCCATTTGGAATCAAGGAAAGACCAATTGGCAGATGTTCGCCAAATTGAGCGATCGATTGAAGGGCGCCACCCACATGTTGAAACCAATCAGCAGGATTGAACGCCCCAAACAGCTCAGTAGCTGGAAAGAACAACGAGGACAATGCTTCGAAGAATGAACTCATCAAACCAATGTGACCGGGCATTTTCATGATCAACTGAATGACTGGCGAGATTACATCAACACCTTGCGCCGCGGCTCCGACTGCGGAATCTGCACCTGGCAAAAATGCCGCAGCCTCTGCTCCCATTGGAGGTGCTGCGAGTTGTGTCATTGATGAAACATCAGAGAAGGACAAACCCTGACCGCCTTGAAATGCAAGCTCAGTGCCGGTCCCGAAGTCTAGCGTTCCACTCGAAAAGTTGAGCGAATCACCTCCGAACGTTTGCACATCAGGCAATCCTGCGCCGTTTGAGGACGAGAAAAATTGATGCGCTGCTCTAACGTCGAGATGCTGCGAGAGTTGCGAATTTACTTGTGAGGTCACTTCGCGGCCGGAGAATTCTCCGACTTTCATGCCTTCACTCAAGCTTTCGCCAAAGGTTGGGGTATTTGGATTTGACACAGTAGTAATTTATTTCCCCGGCTATCTATATGTACTGTAGGTAGAGATAGATGTCAAGTTAACAATTTGTGCGCTGGTCGGGCTTTGAGGGCTCCGTGCGGCTAAGATTAAGGGTTGGCAGCAGCGTTTTAGGGGGTAGCCTGTGGGTGCTCTGCATCTTTAGTAAATAGGGAAGTATTTTTTTCGAAACGCAAAATCAATGGCTCGCTTCGATAGCCAATCATGTCTCCATTAGAATTTAATGCGGCAACCGTAACCTCATAATCAGCGGAATTTGGCAACTGCACTTCAGTCAGGCTTATTTCTCCGTTAATAGTGGTGGACTGTACTCGAACACTGGGATCTCTAGGTGGCTTGGTCTGGCGGTAGGAAGTTCTTGAAGGTTCGGACAAATGATTTGGGGCTGAAACGGTGAATAGGACAGATTTAGCTCCAGCTATTGACCTTGCGTCGTAGGAAAACTGTAGTGGACAATTGTGGTAACTGTGTGACAAAGTGCCGTCAGAATTGCGCCGAAATTCATTTTTGTTAGCAGACAGCTTAGGAATTTCATTTTCTAAATCTACTAAGCGCACATTCGATATTCTGATATTTCCGCTTTGTGAGTGCGTCACTATCCTAATTTTGTTTACGGAAGGACTTTCCTCCAGGAGCCAGGTTGAAAACTCAGACAGTTGAAAGAGATATCTATGGGGTTTTTGATCAGCGATCAGATTTCTTCTAACGCCAGTGGCGGCTGCCATTGACGCTGTCAGGCTGTAGTAACGCTGGATTCCGTCTGAATCGTCTGTGGCGAGCAATTTACTTGAAAAGTGTGGCAGTTTTGTGTCGTCCTTCCAAATGACTTCGATGTAAGCGCTGTCAGCCGGATTGGTATCGTTGGCAGTGGCATCGTAATCAGCCGAAATTTCTATTGCATCAAAACCATTTTTTGTGGGAGAAACAGCATTAATCTGGCTCAAAGCAAAATATTGAAACCCGTCCGGAGTGATATTGATTGGTGTCAAAGCAGCTTGTTTTGGGGCGTCTTGTCGTTCACTGAAAGTTTTAATTTTATGCGCACGGTCCTTAAATCGATTTTTATCAGGGTCCCAAATCAAGGGCATGATTGATGGCGATAACGAAAGAGTTTCATCAAGAGCAGACTTCCTGAGTAGATCTGATGGTGACAGATACTGTCTGGTTGTTTCAATTTTCGAGTAAAGGTCGCCCTTGTAAAACGGCTCCCTGAATGAATCACGCAAGACATTAAAACGGCAGAAAGTGTCAATATCTCCGCATGTTACCGGTGGGTTGAGGAGTGCGATCTTTGAACTGTCAGGCTTAGAGTTTGCGGCGTCAATGAGTGCTTGTCTAAAGATTGTGGTCTGCAGTCCGGCCTTTTGCCAGAGAACCTGGTGTTGATTGCATAGAAAGTAGAAAACTGCTGCATACGAAACTGCGACTAGTAAAGAAGCCGCTCGCAAAATTCGTGTGGCATTTTTTCTAAAGCGATTTTGGGAAAGAGAAAGTGTTTGAGCTTCGCTTTCTTCTGCAAAGAGCGCGCTGGCAAACCAAAGACAGAGAGCTGCGCTCACTAAATAGGTGTGTCGACCGCCGGATACTACACTAGCGAAGGACCATACTTTTGCGACGATTGAAAAAGAGAGTATTGCCCAACCACATGAGAAAACCTGGATACGGAGCAAGTTTTTTGAGAAGTCGCTTAGCACCAATTTGAAAAATCCAATAGAGACCGCGCTAACTGCTAAACCAAGACACACTGTCTTGAGTATTTGTTCGTTAGCTATATTGTTCGCGACAGGAAAGAAAAGTTGGCTAACTGTAAGAGGATTGAGCAAGTTGTTCAGCCACGCGTTTGCTGATTCTGAGTCGGAATTTCTGAGATAGCCTCCTACAAATGTGCCTAAAGCTAAAGTTCTCAGTGCCAGGTAGACGTAGGCTGTGAGCCAATACATTCTTGATTG
>JACMKL010000341.1 GCA_014380105.1 Candidatus Melainabacteria bacterium | reverse complement strand
GTGGTCAAGATGGGAGCCAATTTTTGAACATTGACGGGCTTATTGATGTAATAGTTCATTTTCAAGCCAAGCGCTCTGGTGATGTCCTCTTCAGCCTCAGAAACTGTCAAAAGAACGACAGGTATTTCTTCGAGAGCTGGATTGCCTTTCATGGCGGCGAGCACCTCATGTCCATTTTTCTTCGGCATATTCAAATCCAGAAGAATCAGATCAGGACTGCCGGCGTCTTTAAACTTGCCTCTCTTGCTCAAATACTCAATAGCTTGCTCACCGTCTGTGACGATAGTCAGAGTATTGTCAAGTCCGCTTTCTTTTAGTGCTTCTTCAGTCAGGGCGATGTCTGAGGGACTATCGTCTACAAGAAGTATCTCTACGGGGGTCTTCATGCTATCTCCTCTCTTCTGGCAGCTTGAAACACAATTCGGAGCCCTCGCCGAGTCTTGACTCAGCCCAGATAACTCCTCCATGGTGTTCGACAATTTTCTTACAAATGGCAAGGCCAATCCCGGTTCCCGGATATTCAGTCTTGGCATTTAGTCGGTTAAACATCCCAAAAATCTTATTGAGATAGTGGCTATCCATACCAATTCCATTGTCTCTCACTGAGAAGAAAATGTCGCCACCTTCACGACGCGACGTAATAAATATCTCTGGAGTTCCTTCAGTTTTGTGGAATTTTAGTGCATTGCCAATCAAATTCTGGAAAAGTTGCAGCATTTGCAATGAGTCGGCGTAAACCGTCGGTAAAGCTTCTACATGGATTATTGCCCCGATCTGGTCAATACTCACACTCAAATTATTTTTGACTTGCTCCAATATTTGATTCAGGTCAGTTGGCTCAAAACGTTTTTCTTGTGAACGAATTTTCGAGTGTTCTAAAACACCTCTGATTAGCAATTCCATGCGCATGACAGCATCATCAATAAATGCAATGAAACGTTTTCCATCCACACCGAGTTCGTCTTCATATCTGCGTTTTAACAGATCAAGAAAACCTTGCACCGACTTCAGAGGCTCTTGCAAATCGTGTGCGGCAATTTTTGCAAACTCTTGCAATTCTGCGTTTGATCGAGAAAGCTCGTCCATTTCTTTTGCCAACAAAACTTCCAAACGCTTACGCTCAATAATTACAGTGAGCTGTTTGCCTATATTAGCCATAACTTCCAAGAAGGGCGCATCAGGCGCTTCTTCCTCAGACGAGAAAAATTCAACAATGGCAAATAAGCGCTCGCCTTCCCATACCGGAACCGCTAATCCACTCTTAATTCCTTGATATTCACTTAGCCAGGCACAGAGCGCCGAATCATCTTTGCTGACGTCGCCAAGCCAGACAGGAGTGCCTAGCTCCCACGATTTGCCGGCAATGCCGACGCCCATCTGGAGCACTTCATGAAGCACCGAATCATCTGCACGCACGCGAGCACCTTCCGGAAAATACCAGACCTTAGAAACCTGGCACTCACCTTTCGACTCACTATCAACAATATTCCCGCAACCCATCGTCCATTTTGTATGCGTACAAACTTCTTTCAAGAGCGTCTTCACAGCCGCCTCTACAGAGGGTGCCAGGTTAATTGCAACAGTGACTGCTTGCAGCAAATTTACAAGAACAGTCTTTTGCTCGAGCGCTACTTTCTGGCGCAAAGTTTCTTCCGCGATTTTCTTCTCGGTCATATCACGTGCTATACGTGCATAACCGCGCAGCTTCCCTTCAGCATCAAGAAGTGGCGTATTGATGAAATTGACCCAGTATCTGGTGCCATCCTTACGCTGCCGCCAGCCTTCATCTTCATAGCGACCTTTCAGCACGGCTTCACTCAAACCGTGCTCGGGATCACCACGTTGCGCCGCATTAAGAGGATAAAAAACCGAAACATGTTTTCCGACAATTTCGCCGGTCGAATACCCCGTGATACGCTCTGCCCCGGGGCTCCAGGTGAGCACCTTGCCGTCTTTATCGAGCATGAAAATCGCATAGTCTTTTGCGCTCTCAACAAGCAAACGAAATTTCTCTTCGCTCTGCCTTACCAATTCTTGCGTGCTGGCGCGGTCGATACCGTATCTGATTGCACGTTTTAACAGTTCTACATCCCATTTCCCCTTAATGAGGTAGTCCTGCGCGCCTTCCTTAACTGCCTCAGAGACGATTTCTTCATCGTCAGTTGAAGTCAAAACAATAATTGGAGTCGTCTTTGCCTTCTGGCGCATCGCCTGCAATGTCGCAATACCCTCAGAATCTGGCAGTGACAAGTCCAAAAGAATGACGTCAAAGCCACCATATTCAAGGCAGGCAAGAGCCTCTCTCAAAGACGTTGCGCTTGAGATTTGAAAATTTTCGTTGCGCAGAAGGGCGCTCACCGCCATCAATTGCGCTCGACTATCCTCAACCAGAAGAATCGACTGTGCCATTCACCAATCCTAAAGAATCCACTGCGATACAATCTCCCCAGTAAGATCCCGCCCAAAAGGGGGCAACCAATAACATGCTAGGTTTTTTGCTGAAAACGGTGGTCATGGCCCTCGCCTTCCTATATCTTCTTCCCGCGATTCCAGGAATTGAATTTCATGGCGGCTTCGGGGAAGCAGCAATAATGGCGATTGGATTTTCTTTTCTTCTGTGGGTGGTTGAAGCGATAGCAATGGCGCTGGCGACCGTTTGGACGCTTTCTACACTTGGGCTTGCGCTACTTATTTTAATTCCACTATGGATTTTCGGATTTTGGGTCATGCCCGCACTGGCATTGGAATTGCTGTCTTTTTTAGCACCCAATCAATTTTATATTCACGGATTTTATCCAGCAATTTTAGGCGGCTTCGTCATGCTCGCCATCGGAATGTTTACTGGCGGATTTAGGACGATGAAACGTTCTTACAAAAAGAGCCGTGGATTCGACGACTAAATTATTCGTCGTCAGAAAAACCGGCGCAACAACGAAAATTTAAAATCGGAAGCGCATCAGAATTATCTTCAGGCAAAAATGCATCGAGCAAAATTTGAAGCATAGGCGCGTTGGATTTACAGCTCATGTCTGTTTTAGAACAACTGCCATGGCAGAGCCTGATTGGGCACACAGTAGGATTACTAAACTCTTTTTTCCAATGCGCAAATAATCCGGAAGGAGGAAGCGAAGACGTAAGTTGCGGAGCGTCATCTTCGGGCGATTGCGGATGGGGTGAAACATCTGGACTGGGCGAAACAGCACTATTTGGGCGTTGTATACGCATGCGTGTCTGCGCGCCAGCAGGCGCTGAGGTCGAAACGGCTGAAACTAGAAACACAGCAACCAGGAAAAATGCAATCTTTTTTCCATGCCCTATATTCAGATGCACTGACTAAAACCTCAACAGACTTCTCAAACCACCACCGCCACCGCCAATGCGGCAGATAGGACAGTGTAGTCCTGAAGCTCTGAGTGCATAACTAGTGCCAACCGAAAACGCTACGCCCATGACAGCGCGGGCAGCTCCGCCGCCGTTACCACGAGGTCGCGCGCTGGTCTGATTGGCAGTAGAATTGGCCCGACTGCGAGCAGTCGCAAGCTGAAAGGGTTGAGGCTGATTGGCACTGACTATTGGTGCTGAATACGGAGTGACGCTCAATTCCGGAGCTGGATTATCGCTGACTTCGGCTACCGCGGCATCCTGGATAGACTTTGTGGTCAATTCCGGAGCATTCTGTGGATAGACATTGGCGCGAGCATGTCTAGATCTGCGTTGGCCGGCTCCATATGAATAACCACCATCGTCAGCGAAACGATCGGAATTTGTTGCAGCTTGTTCGGCTTGTACAAAGCGATCTGGCGCAGCAGGAGGGTATGCACTCGCTTGCGGTGATGATTTTGAAGAAGACGGAGAAGTTGAAGATGCGGGTTTTGAATTAGGCTTAGCACCACCAGTAGTGCCCTTGCTTCGACTGTTCGTTGTTTGGGCAATTGAAGTTGATGTCGAATTTGGATCGAGCATTCCTTCGACCGCACTAACTGCTTCTTTCAGTTCATTATCATTTGGATTGAGATTGAGAGCGGCTCTATAGCTCATAAGAGCACCCGCCAAATCACCTTTCTGTTCGGCAACAGCGCCGAGATTGAAATACCCATCCGGATTACGCGGCTGAAGTAAAACAACTTGCTTGAACAAGTGTTCGGCTTTTGCATCATTGCCTTCATTGTGAGCCTGCATGCCTTCCCTCAGGAGAGCAGCCGCTCTGTGATTTAGCTCATTGCCATTGCGCTTTATGCGACTGGAACTTGCAGCAGACTATCTGGTGATGGCGGC
>JACMKL010000340.1 GCA_014380105.1 Candidatus Melainabacteria bacterium | reverse complement strand
GGTTCCATCTGGTCCAGAAACCACAATGCCGAGAACATCAGGACTGAAGACCTGATTTACCAGACTGAAAAACGCGTCAACAAATTTTTTGCGTGGGTCAATAACTTCTGAAAGTGCACGAGTGGCTTTGGAGACTAATCGTTCAATCAGCAAATCATCAAGGAGACCGGCATAGCTATTAATTAAATTAGCGCTCGAAAGCGAACGTGTTGGCACATGGAGATTTTTCGCCATCCCAGGCTGCCAACCAGACTCATGTGCTTTAGAGACCAGACCTTTTATTTGCGTACATATTGATTTGAGATCGTTGTTTAGTGTTTCAGCATCAATGATGGCGTCAGGTGAAGATGCCACCTTCCAGAATTCGTCTTGCTCGCTGGTTTCGCCCTTGGCAAGGAGGATTACCGGCATTCGGCTGGTTCTGTCATTTGATTTAATGAGGCTTGTAAGTTGGTAGCCGCTCAAATCAGAAAGTGTTGTGCAGGCTACTACGATGTCAGCACCATGAGATCCAATCTCGTCAAGAGCGTCAAAGCCACCGGCGCAAGCCGCTACTTCGAATCCTTCTTTCTGGAGCTGGGCGCGAAATTCCGTCGAGGGGTTCTTTTCGTCTTCTACAAGGACTACCTTAGCTATCGCCATCTTCAACTTCCTGTTGGCTAGTTACAAGCACGTCAGTGAATTTTACCGGGTTTATATGCTTGTAGTCATTATGGTTTGCGCTCCTAAAAGCTCGCCTTAGTGATATGATCTTGCCTCGGGATAAGCGAATTTAGCCGGGCAGGGACAGGCTTTGAGCGCTCCCTTGGATAACTTAAAGGGATAAAACCCGCGCACAACGGTGAGTTGAATGTTGACTGCAACGAAAGAACTGCCACTCAGCCTTAGATTGACTGAAGATCAAATGTTAATTCAGGAAACTATCGCTGAAATCGCTCAGAAAGAATTTGCTCCAAGAGCGGCTGAAATAGACAAGAATCATCGTTTTCCACGTGAAAACTGGGATTTGCTGGCTGCTTCTGAAGTCTGCGGACTGCCGATTCCTGAAGAATACGGCGGGGCCGGACTGGACCACGTTTCTTATGCAATCGTTGTTGAAGAGCTGGCAAAAAATTGCGCTACAACTTCGGTAATGTATTCGGCTCACGTTTCCCTTTGCGCCACTCCTATCTATTTGATGGGCAATGAAGAGCAGAAAAAGCGGTTCCTTCCGCCCATGTGCCGCGGTGAAAAAATGGGCGCCTTTGCTTTGTCCGAGCCTGGTACCGGTTCAGACTCAGCGGCAGCTACCTGTATGGCTACACTGAAAGGTGACCACTATATTCTTAACGGTGCAAAAAACTGGATCACTAATGGCATAGAAGCTGACTATTACCTGGTTATCGCTCAAACAGATCGCTCACAACGCCACAAAGGCTTAATTGCGCTGGTCGTCGAAAAGGATTCCCCAGGTTTTACCTTTGGAAAACTCGAAGATAAATTGGGCATCAAAGGCTCATCAACTTGCCAGATTATGTTCGACAACACTCCTGTGCCTGTTGAAAATGTCTTGGGCAAGCCAGGTGAAGGCTTCAAGGTCGCCATGATGACCCTTGACGGCGGAAGAATTGGTATTGCCGCCCAAGCAGTGGGAATTGCTCAAGGCGCCTGGGACCATGCCTACCGATACGCCAAAGAGCGCGAGGCCTTTGGAAAAACTATCAATAATCTGCAGGCAATTCGTTTTATGTTCTCTGAAATGCAAACAGAAATCGACGCGGCGCGCCTGCTCACATATCATGCGTCCGTTGCCCAAGATCGTGGTGAAAAATTCACCCGCGAAGCCGCCCACGCAAAACTCTACGCCTCTGAAGTAGCAATGCGCTCGACTGTGAAATGTGTGCAAATTTTCGGTGGATATGGGTATGTCACTGATTATCCGGCTGAGCGTTATATGCGTGATGCCAAAATCACCGAAATCTATGAAGGCACTTCTGAAATCCAGCGCCTGGTGATAGCTAACTCACTTTTGAAGGAATAGTAAATGAGCACGAATTGGCAACCGCCTCCTCCGCCTCCCAGACCTAATATGCCACCACAAGGCGGCGCTGGTGGTGGTCCCGCTCCGGCTCCAGGAAATGCTGCTGCGCAGGAAGCTAAGGATTTGTCTCTTTATGAGCTTTTGCAAGTCGACCGCAACGCGCACTCGACGATTATTCGTTATGCCTACAGATATCTGGCAGCGATGTATCACCCGGATAATAGTGAAACAGGCGATGCTGAAAAGTTCAGAATTATCACTGACGCTTGGAAAACTTTGTCGGACGAAATTCGCCGTCAAGCTTACGACATGACTCTCGCTGTGCAAGACGCGTCCAAGCCACAAGCTGCAAAGGGTCCTGGTGCCTCACAATTTGGCAGAGATAGTTTGCCTAAATTTGAGCGTACAAGTTTGACTTGGAACGAAGTGGAATTGCGGATTGCCGTCCTTCAAGTACTACTTGCTGCACGTCGCAAAAAACCTGCCACCGGTGGTTGTTCCGGTAAAATGCTCATGGATATCTTGCAGATCGACGACGTGCGCGACATTGAATTTGCGCTCTGGTATTTGCGTGAGAAAAGCATGATCGAAACTGGCGAACGTTCATTCATGATCACTGCAGTTGGTCTCGACTATCTGACCGGCGAACTTTCGAAAACGCAAATTCTCGATGGTGGCAACACCACGGAAAAACGCACAGCACCAACAGTTAATGCTGGACTGCCTGCGGTTCTCGGAAAGTAGTCTAGTCTAGTTCCAAAGTCAGCTGTTGATTCAGGATCGAGCGTAAAAATGTACGGCGGTGCCACTCTGTGATGCCGTGTTCAGTGATGGCGTCTCGATGTTTTTTCGACGCATAGCCTTTGTTGCTCTCCCATAAATAATGGGGGAATTGTGGTGCCAATTCTTTCATCAATCGATCACGATAAACTTTTGCTATCACAGATGCTGCTGCAATTGAGGCCGAGTGAGCATCGCCTTCAATGACAGTAATTTGCTGGATGTCCAGATCGTGTATCTTGCGATTGCCGTCGACAGCCACAATATATTCGACTAGTTCAGACTTATAACCCGTTCTTAATTCTGTGATGGCTCTCAACATGGCGAGCAGACTGGCTCTTAAGATGTTGATGTTTTCAATTTCTTCAACAGAAGATTCGGCAATTGCGCATGATGCGTTGGCATGAATAATTTCGGCCAGACTTTCTCTCTTTTCACTGGTCAGTTGTTTTGAATCATTCAATTCAACTAATGCTTTCGCCAGTTTTGAGCCGTTTTTGATCGGCGGTAAAATTACTGCCGCAGCCACCACCGGACCCGCCAGGCATCCGCGTCCGACTTCATCTGTTCCAATTAGGACTGTTTCTTTACCACGCAATTTCACATCGAAATGAAGCATGCGTTTGAGACGCTCGATGCTTTCGGCATCATCAGTAATGGCGCGCGTCGATATTTTTTTTGCTTTGACTATATTTGTGGAACTGGTGGCAGTTTTCTTTACGGGCATTCACCACTCCGACATTTGACTGCGGCGCAAAAATTGCTCAAGCATACTTGGCAATTTTCATCTTCCGCTAAACTACCATCAAATCGAGTGTTTTCAGCTGATCTGAAAACCTATAAATTATTTGGGATCTAAACTATCAAAAGTTATTCTGCCGAGTCTGCCTGCGCGTATATCGGCTAGCAATATAGCTGCGGCTCGAGCTGTGTCTGGACGTCCCTTGGCGGTCACAAAATGCTTTCTTTCAGCAAGCAAAGACAAGTTGATTTTTACTGGCAACAAAATTTGTTTCTGCGCAGCTAATTCAAGGTCGGCATCGTTTTCATCCGGTGCATCGGCGTCATCTGCCTCGACCTGGTCGCTTTCACCATCGTCTAAATCGTCGAGAGTGCCAGTTTTTTGGTTGATCTCGCTGGGCTCCATTCCGGCAACTGTGGCTAGATCGCGCTCCAGAAGCCAGTGTCGTCCGCCATCAGCTTCTTCGTCTTCAGGGTCGACAACTTTCACAGGCACAGGTTTTGGTTCTTCTGCGTCCGGCAAATATTTGCGCAATGCGCCCGGATAGCGGGTTTCCAATTCTAAAATGGCCCTATCCGCCAATTCTTCCGGCGAATAGGCACCGGGCGGTGCCAAATTGAAAATACCCAATTTTTCCCCGATATTACGGTTCGAAATATTGGGCGGTAGGATGCCTGGGGTGTCAAGAAGTTCTAGCTTCGGATGCACTCGGATCCACTGAGGACCACGTGTGACGCCCGGGCGGTCTGCTACCTTGACTTGTTTTTTTCCAACTAACCAGTTGATCAAACTAGATTTGCCGGTGTTTGGCATACCGACAACACAGATGCGCACTGGTCTTGGCAATAAGCCTTTGGCTTCAATTTGTTTGATTTTTTCAGCACTAAGTTCAAGCGCCATCGCCACAACTTCTGGCTGGCGCGTGCGAGTCTTCAATGACAACAGGAGAGCGCGTTCGTTTTCGCTCTTGGTAAGCCGTTTTACGAATTCGCGGCAAACTTTCCCATCAGCAAGGTCGTCCTTCGTGAGAAAGACCAGACGTGGTTTATTACCAAAAATCTGAAGATGCTCAGGATGTCGGCTCGACATAGGAGCGCGCGCATCAAGAACTTCAAAGACAATATCAACCCATTTCAACTGCTGCTGAAGCATTTGAAAGGCTGTACGAGGCTGAGCCCTTTGAGGTTTGCTGCCTTTCGGCATCAGAATTCTTCGGGCCTTTAGCCGGCGGTAGGTGCAGTTTCGGCTTTTGGCGCGGTATCTGCCTTAGGAGCAGGAGCAGCTTGAGCTTTAGGAGCAGCAGCGGCTGTTGCAGCTTCTTTCTTGCCGGTGACCTTTTCTTTGATTCTGGTCGCTTTACCGGTGCGCTTTCTCAGGTAATAGAGCTTCGCTCTTCTCACGTGACCGCGACGTTGAACGGTGATCTTGTCGACTCTCGGGGAGTTGATAAGGAATACACGCTCGATGCCGATGCCCTGGAAAACACGACGAACCGTGATGGTTTGACCAACTCCGGAGCCACGGCGTTTGATAATGACGCCTTCGTAACCCTGGATGCGTTCCTTGGTACCTTCAACGATTTTGACAAAGACTTTGACGGTGTCACCAATATTCATTGGAGGGACGTCAGTCTTCAGAAGGGGTGCTTCGATTTCTTGGATAATTTGATTCATGACAAAAAGACTCTTTTCTTCGCTGCAGACAAAGCGAAAGGGATTCTAACACGCGTAGATATGAAATATTACCGTAATAGACGCGAACGATACGGGATGTTCATCTTTGTCTAGCAATTGGTACATTGCAGATTAGCGGTGGCTTATTTAGCGGGCGCTTGAAAGCCGTTCCATTTAATGATGCATTTTAGCTTTTTGTGGGTGCGAAGAGATGCTGTGTTGCGGCATTATGACGACAAAATGATACAGAGCCCAAAACGGAGCCTGACAAAGCCTAAGTAGGATTACGGTCAGTGGTACTGGATATGGTGGCAGTTGGGCGCTCATCATCTTTTTTTGTGGAGCTTATTACGCGCGGAGTCCTTGAAAGGCTGTGCAGTTCGGCCAGAAAATCTTCAATAGAGCGAAACTGCCGGTAGACGGACGCAAATCGCACATAAGCCACTTGGTCGAGATTGCGCAGCTTGAGAAGTGCCAGTTCCCCAAGGTTGGTGGCAGTCACTTCGCGCTTGCCATCGGCAGCCAGCTCGTTTTCAACCGAATCCAGCAAATCATCTATCTGCTCAGCTGTGACCATCGTTTTGGCGCAGGCGCGTGATAGACCGGCGCGGAGCTTCTCTCTCAAATAAGGCTCGCGGCTGCCAGAGCGCTTGATCACCAGGAGCTGCATGACTTCAACGCGCTCATAGGTCGTAAAGCGACGCTCGCAAGTCTCGCACTGGCGGCGACGGCGCACAGAATTCTCTCCCGCCACGCGGGATTCAAGTACTCGACTATCTTTGGCGTTGCAAAATGGACAAAGCATATTACAAAGATTATAGAGCTAAAAAGGATAGGGCATAATTATTCTGTGAACGCTTTTTAGGCTGACGGAGAAACAGTCGGATTTTGGCAATGACCCAACACAGGCCAACGCACTATCAAATTCTTGGTGTAGACACGAAAGTGTCCGCTAAGGAGATAAAGGCTGCTTACAGGCTCCTGGCGAAGAGTCATCATCCCGACCTTGAATACGCCAGCGAAGAAAAGCGTTCTGAAAGCACTGAGCAGATGATGCGCCTCAATGAGGCTTACGAAACACTCAAAGATGTTCGCAAGCGCTCAGAATACGACACTACAATTGGGGCTAATGGCGCCAGTCGCCGCCCGATAGTCACTCTCGACACCAGTGACACCGATGAATCGCGCGAGCTTTTCTTGCGTCGCCACTTTCATCCATCACGCTCAGGCATCGTAAAAATAATTGGCAAGTATCAAGCTCAGCTGATGAAACTCTCTCAGGACATTTACGACGACGAACTGGTTGCTGAATTTGATCTTTACTTAGATGATGTCGAGAACAATTTGAGAAACGCCTCTAACGCTTTCACAAATAATCCCGCCCCACCGTCTCTAATACCGGCTGTTTTGATGATGAGACATTCAATTGCTCAAGCTGCCGATGGACTTGAAGAGACTCGCCGCTTTTGTCAAAACTACGATTATACCCATCTGACATTAGCTGACAGCTTATTCAAAATCGCTGTTGATCTCAGTAAAAAATCTCTGCAGCTCACTCGCATCTAATTAGCTTAATTACTGACGTCCGGCCAACTCATAATTTGTCTGTCGTCGATCCCTTTAAATACATCACCCTTTTCAGTCTTCAATTCTCGACCGAGCTGTTTGCTCATCAGTACGTCGGAAAGCCTCAGCGCAACAGCTTTCATCTCAACTGGTTTGGGCTTTTGAATGACGAGTGCAGAAACTTGTGCCTTCCTGATTAACTCAGGCTTTTGCATTGCAGCTAGTTTTAGTTTTTCAGCTTTTGCTTTCTCTTCAGCTAATTTTTTTTCAGCTAATTTCTTTTCGGCAAGTAATTTTGCATCAATAATTTTGCGCTCTTCTGCCGTGCGATTTTTGGCCTGCAAATTTAAGGCTGTTTGCTGCTCGTTCCAGGCTCTACGCGCTCTTACGATAGCTAACATTTTTCTGAAATCCCACGACATCGTGAAATTCCATCCTTCAATTTTGTCTTCATCGGGAAATTTTAGTACGCGCGATCCATTCAAATCTCGAATTGTTTGGAGCAGACAATTATTCAAGTTGTCATTACTGGTGGTGGCATAAATCGAACCACGAAGTTTACCAAATTTGTCGACGCTAAACGCAATCGAAGAGGCACCGCGGGTTTCGTCCTTCGAATATTGGTCAAGGTGATGAAGAAGCAGAAATTGAAAAGCACGCCTGTAGCGGCTTATCCAGTAGTCCCATTCACGAGAATTTCCTGGAGTACCAGGATATGCAACTACTCTGTCTGGATGACTGGAAAATTTCGGCTCAGGCATGTCTCGACATTTGTCGATGATGTCCTGTAAGTCAATCATCGAAATTGTCTTATACGCCTTGTATCCGCCGGGAGCTGTTGTGCCGTCCTTCTTCCGAATCATCGCCGCAACTTGTCTGCGCGCGTCTTTGTATAAGTGCTTAAAATTCTTTCCGATGTCGGGCATTGGGAAAGAAAACCAACTTGGTGCTTCTGGAAAATTGGAGGAATTTGCGGCACCTCTGCCCACCGTACTCGAAGCAACAGTGGCTGTCTTCGGTGCAAACATTCTTTGTGCGCTGTCGACTGTGTTGTTCCATGAGTCTTCAAACCAGTTGCCGGATGCAACACGTCTTTTTTCAACCGCCTGGGCAGTGGATACTGAACCCGATGCTGAGCCCGTTGTAGATGTCTCTGACTCGCCCTTAAACTGACTGACTGCGCTTTGTGCAGCACCTTGCACCACGCCGCTCGGAATCAAACGAAATGCCGCTTCAAATTCATGGAGTGCTGCTTTGTCGAAACCTTGCTTTTCCAGTGTTTTGCCTAAAACCTGATGCGCAAGTCCGCTGTCTGGGTTCTTTTGCAAATCTTGTTGCAGAAGTTCTGCCGCTTTGTCGTAATGACCCTGCGTGTATTCTTCCATCGCCCGACGCACAAGGTCGCTTGATTGAGCGCTTGCATCAGTCGATGAAAACAGCAAAGCGGCGCCGCACATCAATATCAGTGTGCTTTGACTGTAATTACGTTGCTTTCGCATAGCGTCTGATTATCCGGGTTGGATTATACGGAGGCTAGAGATTTTGCAGGCAAGTCTTTTGCTGGTACGAGGTCTTCCAGAGCTTCACCATATAAATCATACGGCTTTGCTTCTGTAATTTTTACTCGCGAGAAATCACCAAGCACGCATCGATTGCCTTCCGGATCAGTTACGTAAACCGAATTGTCGATGTTTGGTGCATCCCACTGAGAGCGACCTACATAATGATTTTTCTTGTCGTCATAAGATTCGATCAAGACATCAATGACCTGACCAACCATCTGTTGGTTCAGCTTATAAGCAATTTCGTGTTGAATGCTCATAATTTTCTTGCGTCGCGATTTTTTTGCACGCTCCGGAATTTGATCCGGCATGCTTCCTGAAGACACTTCTGTTTGTTTGGAATAGGTGAAGACACCTAATCTATCAAACTTGTGTTCGGCAATAAATTCAGCGAGATGCTCAACTTGTTCATCTGTTTCGCCAGGAAAACCGACGATGAATGTAGAGCGAATTTTTACCCCGGGTACAAGTTTGCGAATGCGTTCGACAACCTTGCCTGGATTAATCGGTCTAGCCATCGCTTGCAAAACTTCATTGTGGCTGTGTTGAAGTGGGATGTCGACGTACTTCACGACCTTAGGAAGACGTGCCATCGTTTTTAGAAACTCTTCTGAAGTTTCTGTTGGATAGCAGTACATGACGCGAATCCAGTCTAGCTCTTCAATCTCATGGAGTTTCTCCAAAAGTTCAGGCAAGGCTTGACGCTTATAAATGTCTAGGCCGTAGTATGTCGAATCTTGTGACACCAGAATGATTTCACGAACACCAGTGTTGACGAGCACTCTGGCTTCTTTGACGAGAGACTCAATGGTGCGTGATCTGAAATCTCCGCGCAGCATAGGAATGATACAGAACGTACAACGGTGGTCGCAGCCCTCTGCAATCTTCAAGTATGCAGATGCGCCAACGCCAGTCATCATGCGGGGCAGAACTTCATCTGTGTAATCGTTTGGAACATCGCTCACTTCGACAACTCGCAGAGACGAGTCTTTTACGATTGAGTCGATAACAGAGACAATTTTTTCAATATCGCCGGTACCGACGACTGCTCTTGCTTCCGGTATTTCAGCGAGTAATTCTTCTTTGAAGTGTTGGGCCATGCAGCCAGCGACAATCAGTTGCTTACCTTGGTCGGCAAGTTCAACCAGGGTGCGAACCGATTCCTGACGAGCGTCTCCAATGAAAGAGCATGTATTGACGAGACAGAGCTCGGCTTCTTCATTGTCGAAAGTAACTTCGTATCCGGCTTGATTAAGTAGACCGAGCATTACTTCAGTGTCAGTCTGGTTCTTTGGGCATCCTAGAGACACCACGCCGATGCGGGGATTTCGCATCTTTCACACTCCACTTTCCGAGAGGTCGGGACCATTGATGGCTGTAAAGAGCGCTTGAAAAGTCGCTACTACCGAGCCGTCACGCTGCCAGATCTTGATCCGTTAACGGAACAAAATCCAGGACCAAATCAGGTTAACGGGCTCTAAGAATGAGCGCCAGTCAACTAATCAGTATCCAAGCGACTATCAGTATAACTGGAACGCCCGCGTCCGAGGGATTCACCGGGAATGTAAGAGTCGCTTCCGACTCGGTCGATACGGCGGCGCGGCGCTGCGGCTGCACCATCGCCTGCTGGGCGGCGCGTTACCTTCTTTACAATCGGTCTTACTACAGGAGTAGTTCCTGTGGCTGGTGTTGCCGGTGTGGTGCCATCAGCCGTCGGAGTTGCTCCAGCTGGAGCTTTGGCTAAGAAAGCACGCTCTGTGCGCTTCCCGGGCAGACCAAATGTTTCAGACTTACCATTAGTGTCGACTGACAAACTACCGCCACTACCCGCTACAACTCGCAGACCTTGAGCGTCTTGGAAGTCACGACGTTCGCCTGCTTCCAAATTTCCTGAGAAAAGTGTGTCACCTGAGCTAATTGCTTTCACTTCGACCCACACGCCGCGATTGGCACTGAGTGCGATGCGGCTGTCGGTAGGCGCGGCAGTATTGCCTACTGGCGCACCATTTTTGTCCGCTGCCGGAGGAGGGGCTCCCGAAGCACCGACATTATTGAAGCGGTTTGGCACATTGCGTAAGGAGATTACTTCTTGCGAATCTTGCTGAGAATTATTATTGGAATTAAACCAGAAGAGGAAAGTAATCAGACCGAGAATGACGACGATCCAAAATACTGAAACACCCATGGTCCGTATAAATCCGGGTGAACCTTGTTCGATTCGGATCGTACGGGCATTCGGTGAGGCAATGATGACTGGTTGTTCTAGGACAGCGTTGCGGTTCTTGCCGCGACCGTTTCCGTTGGCTGTATCAGCCGAGCGATACTCTTCCACTAATGATTGCGGATTAAGTCCGACACATTCGGCATAACGGCGAATGAAGCCCGATACATATACCGGCTCCGGCAGATCTTCGGCTGCGCCATTGTCTATAGATTGAAGGTGATTTACCGGAATTTTTGTGCGTTGATATATATCTGAGAGGGACAGCCCTTGCCCTTCTCTAGCCGATTTTAGTTTTTGACCGATCGTTTCAAGCACCATTTATCGCAAAATCTCACTTGCGTTCCGACAACCGGGATACCTCAGAAGCCTTCAAGTGACGCCACTCGCCCGGCTCCTTCAGGTTTAATTGTAACGCACCGATTCCTTCTCTGACCAATCGAAGCACGTTATAACCTACCTTGGCACACATTCTTCTTATTTGACGATTGCGACCTTCTTTAATGACGATGGTGAAGGTCGACAAGTTTCCGGCACGGTGTAACGAATGTATTTGGCACGGCTGTGTCTTTCCTTCTGACAACCTGATACCGTCGCGCATTGCGTCTAATTCTTTGTCGCCAATATGACCCTCAAGCGTGACCCGGTAAGTTTTTTCAACGTGATTGGACGGATGGGCAAGTATTTGAGCAAAATCGCCGTCGTTGGTGAGAATGATCATCCCTTCGGAATCCCGATCGAGACGGCCGACCGGTTTTAGATGTTGCAGCTCTGGCGGCATCAGGTCGATGACCGTGCGACGACCGCGTTCGTCCTCACAAGTCGTGACGATGCCGCGCGGTTTGTGCAGGACTACATATTCAAATTCTCGTCGTTCGAAGACATTATTATCAACAGCAATGCGGTCGACTTCCGGGTCGACTCTCAGAGCCAGGTCATAACAAACTTTGCGGTTTACTTTGACGCGACCCGCCTTAATCAGCTCATCTGCATCTCGCCGCGAACAAATACCGGTTGCCGCAATTGCCCGGTTGAGTCGCATTTTTTCAGGCTCTTTCGAGGGCATAATGGCAAATCAAAGTGGTATTAGTGGTGGTGGCGCTCAGCCCGAAGTGGCAGACTCGACGTCGTCAAGCACTTGAGTGCTGTGTCCAGCCATTTCTTGCAATTTATTTGAGACATTTGTCTTCGTGCTTGCTACTTGGTCTTTTGCTGTACGCAAGACTTCTTCGCCGCGATGTTGGAAATCATTCAAGGCATGCTCTGCTTTGCCCTTAAAATCAGTCAAATTATCACTGGCGTTCTTGTAGAGGTCTTCGCCTCCGTCGGCAATCTGTCTTCTCAGATCGGCGCCGGACTTAGGCGCTGCCAGCATGCCAAACAAGAAGCCCATGATTCCGCCAACGAGAAGTCCTTCAAAAAATCTACCGCTTGAGTCCGACATTTTCTTCACCTCGGTCCATAACTACTTGTCTTTATACTGCGCTAGTGTTGTCCCTAGCTTTATCTTTGTTCTTTGCCTGGGCTTTAGCATCGTTGAGTGCATGCTCTTTGGCATTCAAATACGATTTCATCCCAGCCAGAAGTCCGGTTCCCCATACATTAGACTCTTTCTTGGCAGAGTCGGTCACCTTGGTCAAATTGCCAGTGACATCCTCGACCTTTGTACCCACCTCGGTCATGCTTTGTTGCGCAACCGATTGAATTTTTACAACTCCGCCAGCCAATTTACTGACTTCGCGAATTGTAGGCGCCAACTCTGTCTCCAGAGTGGTGGCCAGTTTTTCGTAAGCGGTCAAAGTTCTATTGACCTGTGGTACCAGTTGCCCGGCAGCCATTGCCAGTCCAACCAGACTCAGGCTCAAAAGAGCTAGAGCGCCAACAACAAAAATATCGAGAGTACTAGTCAACTAATTCATCAGCCCCAAATTAAAGTGAGCAATCGACTACCTAAACTCAACCTCAAAGACTCGGTCTATGGGTGTCTCTACGACTAGCGGTGTTGAAATGGCAGAACTGTAGATCCGCCAAGCTCGAGTTCTTCGCGCTTTTTCGCCGCTGCCAATTTGCCCGCTGCAACCGCTCTCTTTAGCCGCAATGTTTGATCTTCGACCAAAACTTGGCAGTAGTTGAGGGCTGAAGCATATAGGTCAATTGAGTCGTCAACCAGTTCGCTTGCCTTCTCGGGCAAATGATTGGCTGTCTCCTTGAGAACACCTCTAACTTCACTGCCGGACTTTGGTGCCACCAAAAACGCGACGGTCGCACCGCCTGCAGCACCTAGCGCCAAACCGAGGAGCCAAGCTCCAAAATTTGAACCGGACGATTTCTCATCGTTGGCATATTTGCTCATCGACTTCCAAACTCCTTCGCTAAACGCTTACCGACCAAACTTCCCTTTTGCATCAGGAGCCAGTGAGCAAGCTCATTTCGATCGCCTTCCACCTTATGACAATCAGTTGGGAGTATACCACCCAAAAGCCCTTATATAGTCAAGATACGGGACGAAACGCCCGGTTTGAAACATAAATGCTGCAAGTGCAACTTTAGTGTGTCGGTAGAGTTTCCAATTCTGAGAAACGAGCGGCGATGATGTCGCACAAATGCTCAGCAATTGCTCTCTTTGGTTGACGAGGCAAATTCTCTTTGCTGCCATCGGCTGAAAGAATGATGACAGCATTGTCATCGCTACCGAAGCCGATATCCGGGACAGTGATGTCGTTGCCAACAATCATGTCGAGATTTTTGCGCTTCAATTTCTGTGCGGCATTGCTCAAAAGTTCTTCGGATTCAGCAGCAAATCCAATAATGAATTGCTCATCGCGTTTGATTCTTCCAAGCAAGTCGAGAATATCGGGATTTTTGGTGAGTTCTAGCGAAAAATCTTCTTTGACAGTTTTCTTAATCTTCTGATCTGAAAAACCGAGTGGACGGAAGTCTGCCACTGCCGCAGTCATCACTAGAGCGTGGCAGCCATCAAATTCTGCCTCAACAGTTTCTTGCATCTCGTGCGCTGTTTCCACCATCAAAACTTGATAAGCGCGATCAACCTCAACTGTAGAAATCAAAGTGACTTCGGCACCGCGCGCATATGCTGCGTCTGCCATTGCGATTCCCATTTTGCCAGAAGAACGGTTGCCTATGAAACGGACCGGATCGATAGGCTCTCTGGTGCCGCCGGCGGTGACTATAATTTTCTTGCCTGATAACGTGCGATGCTCCAACAAACGTGCTGCCACTGCCGCAACGATTGTTTCGACCGACGCCATTTTTCCTGTTCCGAAATCGCCACAAGCCAATTCGCCATAATCCGGCTGAATCAAGTCGTATCGATAATGGTTTTGCAGAGTGGCCAAATTGTTTTGGGTTGCCGGATGGTCCAACATTTTTGGATTCATGGCAGGCGCGATCATCACCTTGGCGCTCGAGGCTAAAATCAGAGTGGTCAAGAGTTCGTCGCACATTCCGGCTGCCATTTTGGCTACTATGTCTGCTGTTGCAGGAGCTACGAGAATTAGATCGGCTTTCTTAGCCAGGTCGATGTGCTCGGGCTTCCAATCAGCCTGGGCTTGAAACTGCTCGCAATGGGCGGTGTTTCGCGTGATTGTGGTCAATGATAGTTGGGTGACAAATTCTTTTGCATTCGGTGTCAGAACCGCATGAACGTCAGCACCGGCTCGTCTCAGCATGGACGCAATGTCGCAAGCCTTATACGCAGCTATTCCGCCAGCTACACCTAATATGATTGTTTTGCCGTGGAGAGGATTAACCTCAGCAAAATTGGCATCTCGCTTCTTATTTCGTCTCATAATGCTGACTCTCCCAGGGGTCGAAACCACACCTGTATTATTATGTGACCATCGTGGATTCTTCGCTAGCCGCTTGATTACTCAGCATGCGGGGTTCGCGGTCCTTGGTTGTCTCAAAAAACGCCGCCAAGCCGGGCGGGCATTGTTGTTAGCATTTGCGGAGAAAGATAATGGAAAAGTTTTACGTAACGACAGCCATCGACTACGTGAATGCCTCCCCGCATATCGGGCACGCCTACGAAAAGATTGCAGCGGATATATTGGCTCGATTTCATCGAATTAGAGGCAAGGACGTCTTCTTTTTAACCGGCGTCGACGAGCATGGCTCAAAAGTCGAAAAATCAGCAATTGCGGCAGGCAAATCTCCGCAAGAATTCTGTGATGAGATGGCAGGTAAGTTTCAAGACGCCTGGGAAAAATTGAACGTCAGATACGATCGTTTCATCCGCACCACAGAAGACGAACACAAAAAAGTCGTTCAGGAAATGTTTCGCCGCCTCCAAGAAAAGGGCGACATATACAAGTCATCTTACGCGGGTAATTACTGCGAAGGGTGTGAAGACTTCCTGCGTGAGCGCGACTTGGATGAGAATGGCAATTGCCCTAATCATAAAAAGCCACCACGCACTGTCAGCGAAGAAAACTACTTTTTCAGACTAAGCAAATACAAAGAAGATATTCGCAAATGGATGGAAGAAGATCCGTCAAGAGTATTGCCGGAAGGTCGCCGCAAAGAAGTTCTCAATCAATTGGATGACCCTGAAGTAACGGACTTCAGCGTGTCACGCAGCCGTTCTTCATTGAAGTGGGGCATCCCAGTTCCTGGCGATGAAGACCAGGTAATTTACGTGTGGATTGATGCCCTCACAAATTATTTCACTGGCGGTGGTGGCTTTGAAGGTGGCGGATATTGGCCAGCCAGTCTTCACTTGGTCGGAAAAGACATTATCAAATTCCACTGCCTGTACTGGCC
>JACMKL010000339.1 GCA_014380105.1 Candidatus Melainabacteria bacterium | reverse complement strand
TTTGCGTCATCGGTTCGCAATGATATAAGCTCGTGTGCTTTCTTGAAATTTTCTATATTAAAACCAGACTTGACGAATTGATTGCCTTCCTCTTCACTGGGCTCACGCGCGCCGTCGTAGAAGCCTGGAATGTTCACCTGTCCGGTTTTGGCGTCATAACACTGGTCAATCAATTTACACAACTCGCCGATCGGATTTCTTGCTAAACCGCCGGTGGTGCCAGAATGGACATCTTTGACGCCAGTTTTTAATTTTAGAAGAACACCCTGGAGCCCACGTAGCCCATAAGGAATAGCCGGACGTTCACGCGAAACCCAGATAGTGTCGGAGATTACAATAGAATCACAACTGAGCTTTGCTTTATTCTGTTTCAAAAACTCTTCAAAACTAGGACTGCCGATTTCTTCTTCCAGCTCCCAGACAAATTTTATATTGACTGGAAATTGATTCTCGCTTGCATAACTTGCTGCGTACAAAACAGCCAGAGCTGGACCTTTATCATCGGTAGTCCCACGTCCGCGATAAGTATCGCCATCAGTCGACATCTCAAATGGTGGAGTTTTCCACTCTGCAGCATCAGCTGGTTGAACATCAAGGTGATTATAAACGAGCACAGTCGGAGCGCCAGGGACTTCTTTGAAAGAGCCTATCACTACTGGATCTCCGCTAGTTTGAACGATCTCGGCGTTTCCACCCATACGCTTGATTAATGCCACTGCACTATCGGCGGTGCGCAAGATTTCCGGCTTTCGCTCCGGATCCATCGAGACTCCGGCAATATCCACCAGCGACTTTAAGTCCGCTTCATAAGTCTTTCTGGAATCCGAAACGTATTGAACAAGCTGACTTGTTTGGCTATCAACTGGCATTCCATTGTCCCCCGAGGCATCAAGTGATGGACATGTTCGTCCATCACGCCTCAGATTTCAACAATTGACAATTATGCAGTTGCAACTATTGGGCTAGGAGTTTTGGTTTTAACAGGTGGAAGAACCTTGTTGAGGTCAGAAAAAATTTCGCTAACTGGGAAATATCCTTCCAAACGGTAGCTTTCTTCCAGGGCATCAGTACGTGGCTGAATAACTGAGATTGTTGGGTAGTCGGTCAATTTCAAACTAGTCGCAATGCGGCGGGCATACTCATCTTTGTCAGGTCTGCCGACTACGAAAACTGCGCGTTTTGAAAGTGCACTCATTTGGTGGTCTTTGTCTGCTGCCAATTCTTCCATTTGTCTCTTGAACAAAGGTGAGCTGTCGTCACCGAATACCATGACCATTGGCTTTTTGCTATCGATTGCTTCGACGAAAGCGTCGACTGCGCTGTCTCGCCATTCGATTGCTTTTTCGACAACTTTCTCAAAATTTTCGGTCTCTTGGAATGAATCGTTGATGCGCGGTGTGACTGCAGCTACTTCTTGAGTTGGCTCTGAAGTGTATTTCAAAGGCTCAACAATGAGAGTTTCATCTGCTGGTTTGGCTGCCTTAGCTGGTTCGAGGTAGCTGAATTCTTTCGGTGATTTCACCGTTGGTGCATCAGTGGTGAAATATTGAGTCGAGTAAGGGTTGGCTTTTGCTTCGCCTGAGTAAAGTTCAGGAGCATTATTGGTGCGTTTGAATTGAGCAACATTGTCTGGAACGCATGAAAATGAATCGCCGGAAGCATTGCATTTTCCGCCATCAGGATTAAGAACGGTATCATTCTTGGAGTAGCCCCAAGCTGTGCTGAGCCCGATCAAACGACGACGCGGCGTGCCATCGGCATTGGTTTCTGAATATTGGCTGAAAGGCAAGAATGCCATTTCAGGCGTAGGAGATTGAACCGGGACGGAAGCTTCAGCGGAGCGCGGCGCCCAAGCGTCGCTAATGTTGGTTTGCAACACATCAGTCTTATTGTCTTCGTTGCGCTCAGTAGGGGTGGCGTCGTAACGAGGGGACTCTAGTGGTGGCATTAATAGCTTTCCTCCGGGGTGACGAAGACTTAAGTCATTCGCCTTTCGTGAATGTATCTAGCCGAGGAAAGATGAAGCTGGACACATCTGCTTGACATTTAATAATAATTCCTGGCGCAAAACTTAAAATTCGCAGCCTGTGGGAGTTTTGGAACCTAAAGATTTTGAATTGGGCGCCCTTGAGCCAACCAAGTGCCAAATTTGGCGCAAAACCTGTTGAAGACATATAAGAGGAAGGGTTTGACCTCCCCATCGTGTCCAAATTAGCCCTAAATTGTTTCGAAGACGCTAATTTTTACTCGGTGGCGACCGGCGAACGTTCGGTCATTGTGAGGTGCAATCCACGCGACGCCATCTCGGCAAGGAACAACTTCACAGGAACAGCGCTTTCCTGACGAAGCACGCCTCGGTCGGCAATATCTCCGCGCGCAATCATCTGAGCTATTATCGAAGCTGGAAACGCTGTCATACGCATCATTGCCGACAACTTTTCAGCCTGGTCAGCAAATTCAATGCATTCCCAAACAATCTGCACAGGCTCTTTATCCTTCACGCCAGTCACTGTCACACGAACCAACACCACGTCAGGCTCATCTTTCGCTAATTTCTTATCAAGCAAATCAATCAACAATTCACGAGGGACAACTTTTCCACCCTTCAATTTGATCGGGTCGGTGCTCATTAAGCCGAGATTCTTAAGCAAATTGATATGCTCGCAATGTCCTCTATAACGAATGGTTTTGTAATCCAAATGTTGGACACGACCTTCATAAGTTTTTGGCAGAGTAGAGATGCCGCCGGAGGTTGTGAAAGCCTCCATCTCGCCGAATGGCTTTGGAAATTCGATGATCTCTACTTCGGTTAGAGATGGGACTTGCATCATTTTGCCGTCACGAATCAATGTGACATCTTCTGCGTATTCGTTAACCAGTCCTTCTAATGCAAACACCTGGCTGTAGCGCAAGAATTGTTCGCTATCAACAGGCAAACCACCAACCCGAATGCGAACCTCATAAAGTTCGTCGAGACTATCGGCAGAAGCGACCGCAAGCATTGATACCAGCCCTGGTGCCAA
>JACMKL010000338.1 GCA_014380105.1 Candidatus Melainabacteria bacterium | reverse complement strand
TAAAGCCGTCCAAAACGAAACCCTGGCGCTCGACAAAAAAGTTTCACACGAAAAGGTCTGGCGTTGGGACATGCCGGACACAAAGCTGGGTGATGCTGACGTTTTCAAAAAGCTGAATGATGCTGCTCGCAACGAAATGGAAACAACCGCAAGAATTTTTCGCATGCTCAACCTGGCGTGTCGAGAATCTAATTCTAAATTGATTGTGGTGCCCCTGCCCGCTCCCAATAATTCGCTATTTTATTTCCGTGAAATTGAATGTTTGAAAAAAATGGCCACTGAAGAAGGCTTCGTCGTGATTGACGCATCATCAAAATTCCCAAGTTTGGCACCAATGGAGAAGCATCCTACCTATTACACCGGGCACTTCTCGCCGATGGGTCACAGGATGCTCGCGGACATTATCACTGAAGGTCTGAAACCAGTCCTGAAAGAATAAGAGCTGGAACAATGTCCAGCTCTCAAAATTTCAATAAATAGAAGCCCTAGTTCTACTAAGTTGGAACTTAGTCGACTTTTGGTGAATCGAAGTGGCTGTCGTCAGTCAAGTAGCCAAGCACCAATCCGGCAATTCCGCCTACGACCAATCCCCAGACAGCACCGGTGAATCCACCGAAGTAAGGGTCAACGCTCTGTGGCAATGGCCAGTATTTGATCACTTCAAAGCTGAAGCCGACAATTACAGCACTGAATAATGCAGTCCAGAACATGCCCAACATTGGCAAACTGATTCCTGTTTTTTCAACTTTCTTCGGGGTCATAGCTTCCTCTTAGTCTCTGCGGAGACTTTCAAATGGGAACGGTCCGGAGCCGGACGTACAAAGACTGCATCATCATACCAAAAACGTTAAGTCCGTAACAGGCGCTGACTCTAAAGTGTATGGTCGCGTAACGAAGTACCAGATTATTTGTTGGCGCCGATCAAGGCTAATCCGGCGACTGTCTTGGCGTCCTTGATGGTTCCGTTGGCAACCAGCTGCCAGGCTTCTGTGAGAGAAAGAATAACTACTTCCGCCTCTTCGTCGTCGTCAAGAGATTGCTCGGTCAATGTGACGTCAGAGGCTTCCCACATGTAAAGCATCTCATTGCAAAATCCAGGGGCGGAATAAATATTGGCGAGGTTTTTCCAGGCTTTTGCTACATAACCGGTCTCTTCTGTAAGTTCGCGTTGCGCGGCAGGCAGGTGCTCTTCGCCTATTTCGATGCGTCCGGCAGGCAATTCATAAAGAAGCTCATCAACTGAATATCTGTATTGTTTGATCAGGACGACTGATTTTTCGTCCGGGCGGCAGATGATGACGACGCCGCCATTGTGTTCGATCAGTTCGCGCTCGACTTCTTTGCCATCTTCGTTGCGCAGATAATCGACACGCAAGTTGATGATATGCCCCTCGTGAATGCGCTTTGTTTTATAAGTGTGTTGTCGTGTGAATAGCGCCACAAGCTCGTCCTCGATTCCTGATGCCAGACTGAGAATAGCATCATCCCATCTAGCCTCTCATTTATGGTTATAATTTCCGACCAAACTTTCTATGAACTATCTCGAGTCTATTAACTATTTAGAGAGCTTAGCTCCCACGCTCACGCGCCCGACGCTTGAGCGAATGCGTTTGTTTATGTCCAAGATTGAGCCTTATGGCGATGTGCCTTGTATTCACGTCGGTGGCACGAATGGCAAAGGCTCGACGGTGGCAATTATTGACAGCTTGCTGCGGGCGATGGGACGCAAAGTCGGGCGCTTTACGGGGCCACATCTATTACGTTGGAATGAGCGCTTTCATGTGGATGGCTTGCCCATTAGTGATGAAGATTTTGCGCTGCATAGCACCAGTCTGAAGGAATTGTCAGAGAAATTTGGCGAAGGCTATCCCGATTATGGTGCTTTGACATGGTTCGAATTTCTCACGGCAATTGCTTTCTGGCATTTTTATGGCTGTCGAGTTGACATGGCGGTGCTTGAGGTCGGGCTTGGTGGCAGATTTGACGCCACCAATATAGTGACCAGCCCGCTAGTGACAGTAATTACAAACGTCAGTCTCGACCACACCCATCTGTTGGGTGACACCGTCGAAAAAATTGCCTTCGAGAAGGCTGGCATCATCAAGGAAGGTATTCCTGTTGTCACTGCCTGTGATGGCGCCGCTCTTGAAGAAGTCCTGCGAACAGCAAAAGAAAAAAATGCCCCCGTCTATGTTGTTGACTCAAAATCGAATATCACTTTGTTTGAAAACGGCGAGAAAAAAGCGTCCAATGCTGCGACTGCTCTCTTGCAATTACTGGTAGATAATCTTTCCTTGCTGGGCAACCACCAGCTCTCTAATGGCATGCTGGCATTAATTGCAATTGCGGTTGCTTTCAATGCTCCGCGGGTTCTTTCGCCTGCCGAAGTTATTTCTACAATTGCGAATTTTGATCCCGAGGAAGTCGGAAAGGGACTGAAAAAAGTTAAATGGCCAGGTCGTCTTCAATACCTGGAAGAGTCGGATTTATTTTTGGACGGTGCTCACAATCCTGGCGGTGCTGAAGCTTTGCGCGCCTCGCTTGAAATTCTGTATCCAGACAAGCGTCCACTCTTTGTGATGTCGTGTTTTGAGTCTAAAGACGTCAAAAAACTATTGAAGTGTTTGGTGCGCAAAGGTGAGCGAGTGTTTGTTGCGCAAGCTCAGGGAAAGCGCTCTAGCCATAGCACAGAGTCGATTGTCGCTTATCTTGAAGAATTGGGCGCGAATGGAAAACGCTTCGCAACCATTGCAAACGCCGTGGACGCAGCTCGTGAGAAACGCAAGAAGGACGAATTTATTGTAGTGACAGGTTCTTTTGCGGCAGTTAAAGAGACCATGCAACACCTCAGTTTTGCGTCGGTTGAAGATAGTTATCAGAAGAATTTGAAAGTCTGATTTGAAGTTTTTGGTATGCAATCTCCTGAGTTGCAGGTAGAATCACTTTTGGTGGTGACTATTTGCAGTAGGAGATAGTGTCTGTTGACATCCAGTGAGGT
>JACMKL010000337.1 GCA_014380105.1 Candidatus Melainabacteria bacterium | reverse complement strand
GATGCGGCTTGCGCATCTTCACTGGCAGCACTTTATTCTTCCGTACAGGAATTGCGCTCAGGAGCCAGCGACGTGGTCTTCCTCGCCGCAGCCGATACGCACAATCAACCAGGCGACTATTTATCGTTCAGTAAAACGCATGCCTTCTCGAAAACCGGTCGTTGCCGCACATTTGATGCCACCGCTGACGGTATTGTAATCAGCGAAGGCATGGCGATGATGATCTTGAAGCGCGTTGAAGATGCAGAACGCGACGGCGATCGTATTTATGCAGTCATCAAAGGTGTAGGCGGATCCAGTGATGGACGCGATCTCAGCTTGACTGCCCCGCGTCCGCAAGGACAAATGCTCGCTCTCGAAAGAGCCTACGAAGATGCGGGCTTCAGTCCTTCAACAGTCGAACTCGTTGAAGCGCACGGAACAGGCACCGTCGCTGGTGACAAAGCGGAAATTGAAGCACTTAAACAAGTATTCGATCAATCTGGAGCCGACAGACAGAATTGCGCAGTCGGTTCTGTCAAAACCATGATCGGACACACCAAAGCCGCTGCTGGTCTTGCATCTCTTATCAAAGTCACTAAAGCCCTCCACCACAAAGTGTTGCCGCCAACATTGGGTGTGACAGTACCGAATCCATCATGTGATTTCGAAAACTCACCATTTTATGTAAATTCGGAAGCCCGTCCGTGGGTACATTCACCAAAAGATGGCGAGCATCAAAGACGTGCTGGCGTGAGCGCTTTCGGATTCGGTGGAACCAACTTCCACTGCGTGCTCGAAGAGTACAAGCCTGTCTATTCTCAAAAAGAAGAACCTTCTGAGAAACAATGGCCGAGCGAAATTTTCACTCTGTCCTCAAATTCTCGCGGAGATATGATCAAAGCAGTTCAACAATTAGGTGAATTGTCCAAGCGTGGTCTGGTTGATGCGACCCCGCAATCATTCACTCGTTTCGCCCACAAAGAATGGCTGAAAGCGGCTGACAAACCCGGTGCGAAGGTAGCGAAAGTAGAGGCAAATGGAGCGACTGCTCAAACAGAATGCCGCCTCACTATTGTTGCTGAATCTTTTGCTGACTTGATTGAAAAATTGAAGAGAGCGCAGAGCGACTTGCTCAGTCCTTTAAAATTCGAAATTAAAGATCCGCGCGGCATCTACTTCAAAGAAAAACAAGAAAAAGAAAGTACTACTCCGAAGAAAATCGCTTTCCTCTTCCCAGGTCAAGGCTCACAGCAAACCAACATGCTTGCTGACCTCGCCATTACTTTCCCAACCATCCGTAAGACATTTGAGAGAGCAGATGCTGCGCTCGGCAAGACTTTGCCTCGCAAATTGAGCTCATACATTTTCCCACCGCCGTCTTTCACTAAAGAAGATCAAGAAAGAAGACAAACAGAACTTACCGACACAAGAATTGCTCAACCAGCCATTGGTGCAGCCGGAATGGCCGCATTCAATTTGTTGCATCAATTCGGAATCAATCCTGATTTCACAGCCGGACATAGTTATGGCGAGTACGTCGCACTGTGCGCATCCGGTGCATTGACTCTCAATGATTTGATTCGTATTTCAGAATTACGTGGACGTCTATTAACTGGTGCAGAAGCAAATCAAGGTGGCTCGATGGCTGCCGTCACTGCTGATCGCGCCCAAGTCGAAAATCTTTTGAGTGCTATGCGTGGTGTCACACTAGCCAATATCAATGCGCCAAATCAAATTGTGATATCCGGTGCAATCGAAGCTGTGACCGACGCAGTCACCGCTCTCAAGAAAGAAAAAATCGCCGCTCGCACAATTCCGGTTTCGCAAGCATTCCACTCAGAGCATATGCTCCACGCCAAAGAGCCACTCAAGAAAGCATTGCAAGCAATGACTATTGCGGCTCCTCAATTACCGACCTATTCAAACACTGATGCACAGCGCTATACAGATATAGCGGAAGAAATCGCCGAACGCTTAGCGAATCACATCGTCAAGCCGGTTGATTTTGTATCGCAAATCAGACGCATGCAAGCCGATGGTGCCTATTACTTCGTTGAAGTTGGACCTGGCTCAGTACTTACAAATCTGACGGCAGCTATTCTTCAAGATACGCCTCACCTGGCAGTATCCATCGATCGTTCAGGCAGAAATGGCATTACCCAGCTTCTGCATGCACTCGCTCAACTGTGGGCACACGGTGTTGACTTCGACCTGCGCGCTCTATTCGATGGCAGAATCGAGTTGGTACAAGTAGTTGATACCACTGCCAACCAAGCTTCTGCAAAACCAAAACTGCTTTTCACAATCGATAGCGCCAACATCAATAGAGTCGGTGCAGTCGCTCAAACTGATAAATCAAAACAAGTTTCATATAGTCAACCGAAGGCTATCACCACTGGCGGTGCGCAAGCATCGACTCTCAATCTTGCAAAAAACACAATTCCGGCATCCATTACCCACGGGACAAATCCGGCAGCGAAGGAATCCGCAACCAGAATGACCGCAACCACAACCAATCAAACCTTTAAGGCTCCAGCGACACCGCAAAACGGTGGCGGCAACGGAGCGCCAGCAGACGGTAGACCTCATATAGGTAATGCCCCAGGCATCGTAGTCCATCCAAATAGTGGCAATGGCTTCGCAGGAAACGGAAATGGCAACGGACACGCCGGCAATGGCTACGCCACAAACGGCGCCAGTACAAATGGACATCAACCAGTAATGAATCCTCAGTTTAACGCTCCGGCCAATCCTCAAGGCTCAAGACCAGCTGCCAACGGCAACGTTGATCAGGTGATGGTGCAATTCCAACAAACAATGTTGGAGATGACCAACAGCTTCTTGAAGACGCAACAGCAAGTGATGACAGCGTATTTGATGGCGAAGTCAGGTACTCCGATGCCGATGCCGCAAATGGGATGGCAGCCGCCGCAAATGCAGCAGCCCTATCCACAGCAAATGCAACAAATGATGTTTAACCCATCGGGCCAATATCCTATGCAAGGAATGCCGATGAGCCCAGAACAAATGGGATTTGCTCAAGGTTATCCGCAGCAGCTTCCACCGCAATTGCTTCCTGCCGGATATCAAAATGCACAAGCAGGCTATGCACAACAATTGCCCTCCGAGCAATATGCGCAACAGCAACAGCCTGTAATCGAACAATCTTTGCAGATGCCTGCTATTCAACAAGCTGACTCTAATGGTGCCTCGTCACACGAAGTGGTGGCAGAAACTCCTGCTGTCGAAGTAGAACAAGCAATTTCATCAGAAAAATTGGTTGAATCTCTGCTCGACATCGTCAGCCAACGTACTGGTTATCCGCCTGAGATGCTAGATCCTGAACTGGATTTAGAAGCCGATCTTGGTATCGACTCAATTAAGCGCGTTGAAATCTTAAATAGCTTCCGCAAACTTTTGCCCGAAGCGAAACAGCGCGAATTGGAAGGCGGGCTCGAGCAGTTGGCCGGAACAAAAACTTTGAAAGGAATTATCGACTGGATAAGTACAGATAATTCAGGCAACCTAGACGCCGAATCGGCGCCATCAACGACCGACGGTCTCACCATCGCGACAAGTAAAACTGTCAGCGAATTACTGTCCGAAAACGGCAATGGCAACGGACACAGCAACGGTAATGGCAATGGACACGGCAACGGTAATGGTCAGTCTCATGACTACCTCCCACAGCAAGCTGTTGCTGGTTTAACTCACCGCAAAGAGAGCGCCAGTGGTCACAACATCAAACGTGCTTACGTTGAAGTTGCCGAATTGGTAGCACCTCAAGCGCAGCCGACAAAGTTGCCTGATGGGAGTATTTCTCTGATCATTGCCGGTGACAACGGCACATATGAAGACCTCGGTCGTGCACTTGCTCAACGCGGCGAGAAAGTCATGTTGGTCAAACATACTGTTGGTGCCAACGACGGCGTCAAGTTCAACAATGGTATCTATGAACTCGATACAACTTCTCCTGAAGCTGTGAGCGCGGTTCTTGAAACTATTAGGAAGAGTTACGGCAAAATTGGTCGTTTAATCAATCTTCTTCCATTAAGTAAAAATGCCGGTCTACAAACCGGAGTACCTGCATCGGTAGCCAGTCTTCTTAATTTCACCAAGTCAGCCTACGCAGATTTGAACCATGAATTGCATGCTGGTCTGGCGACAGTGACGACCGCTACAAAGTGCGGAGGGACATTCGGGTCCACTCACAATGGTCAAGGCCGTGTAATCGGAAAAGACCGCGCTTTTGATGCCAGCGTTGGTGGCTTCATGAAGTGCCTGGCAAAAGAATGGGCAGGAGTTCGCTGCAAAGCTGTCGATTTCGAAGAAACCGCACAATCGGCGCAAATCGCAAACATCCTCCTTTTAGAACTC
>JACMKL010000336.1 GCA_014380105.1 Candidatus Melainabacteria bacterium | reverse complement strand
GGCGCAACAGCAAAAGAGTTCGGACAGTCTCTACCGACCTGCGCATTCCTTGCATGGTAAGACCGTTATCATTCCGATCGGAATTCACTTTGAGGGACGGCTTGACCATACAATTGGCTCATCGGTGAGCAAACAAGGTGAGCGCTTCGAAGTTGAAGTATCTTCGCCTATTTTAGCCAACGGTACAGATGTTCTAATTCCAGCGGGCGCAGTCGTAATCGGCGAAGTGGTCGAATGCATTCCGTCTAGCCGCCTTCCACATCAAAAGGGATTTCCAAAGCCAACCGGTAAATTGCGGGTGCAACTTTCAGGAATGCGCACTCCCGATGGTATCACTTATCCAATGGTTGCCTCTCTTGCTGGCGAAACAATCTCACGCGGTGGCGGTGGAAGACGCGGTGGTGGACAAGAACGCGCGAACGCAAAACTAGGTCATGGAGTTGCCTATGTGGGCAGTTCTTCATCATTTGAAGCGGTTGCTCCAGGAGCAGCGCAAAGACTTCGTACTCGCCCAGGGCAGGCACCAAAAGTGGTGACTGCTCAGGAAATGATGCGTGACGCAATTTATGGAAGTGGACAGGATACAGTCAATCAACAGGGTGCAGGGCACATTCGCTCTCTCATCAAGAAAGGCACAAATCTATATATTCTTGCTGGCTCCCCTGTATCAGTAAAAATCGATGCTCCCTTCAAACTTGGTGTAGCGGCAGCGCAGGGTACTTCTGCGGCTCTGGAAGCGCCAGCTGACGACGAAGAAAGGCGTGAAAGTAATGGCGGTCGCCGTTTTGCAAAGCGCGGCAGCAGACCAGGACAACAGGAAAAGGACGAGCAAGAGCAGCCCCAACAAGGTGGCTCGATCATCCCTGACGTTTCGCAGCAAGGTTCTGGCAGTTTTATACCGGGTGGTCAATCAATGTTCCAAACCGGCGGTCAAGGGCAGGGTCAAGGTGGCAACCCTGGTACAATTCCATCCGACGGTAAATCACCGGGAACGGACTTCTGAGACTGGTTCTATGAGCAAAAACGGACAAAAAGAGAACAGGGACGAGCGCCCGTTACCCTTTGTCGTTGCCATAACTGGTGCGTCCGGCTCAATTTATGGACTGAGATTGGTTCAGTATTTGCTTTCAGAAGGGCAGCCGATTGAGCTTTTAGTCTCGCGCGCAGCGCTGATGGTCATGAAAGAAGAAAACGACCTGGTGTTTGGCGAAAATTTGAAAGATGAATTGCTGGATCATTTAAAACTCAGCAAAGATGTTCCGCTCACTCTGCATCAACTGACAAATTATGGTGCAAGCGTTGCTAGTGGCTCTTACAAAACTCGCGGCATGGCGATTGTCCCTTGCAGCTTGGGCACCTTAGGGGCTCTATCAGCCGGTCTCACAGAAAATTTGATTCACAGAGCTGCTGCTGTTTGTTTAAAAGAACGTCGCCCACTGATGATCGTGGTGAGAGAAATGCCCTTCGGTCATATTCAATTGAAGAATATGCTGGCATTATCCGAAGCCGGAGCAATCGTCTCTTGCGCCTCTCCCGGCTATTATCACAAGCCTCAGACCATTCAGGACCAAGTTGATTTTGTGGTCGGCAGAGTGCTTGATCAATTCGACTTCGACAATCAGCTTTTCAAAAGATGGAAATCGGAAAATTCAATTACATTAGTGAAACAAATATGACATCGCAAGACAATCTGACCGGCAATGAAGCAAAGACAGGTAGCACATTTGCAGTAGGTGTAGTGATTGGTGTATTAGGGTTAAAAGGAGTTTTAAAAGTTAGACCCGAAACAAATAATCCGGATCTACTTAGCAATATAAAATCAGTTGAGATTGCCACCACCAAGGGTATCAAAACTGCTCACAAAGTTCAGAGTGTCAAATACGAAAAACGAAATTTGGTGCTTTCGCTAAAAGAAATTAGTGACAGAAATCATGCAGAGTCGCTAATTGGCTCAACAATCACAACAACACGCGATCAAATCCGTGCGCTCGACGAAGATGAGTTTTGGATGACAGACTTAATTGGCGCGCAGGTTTATTCGACAGAGGGCACACACTTAGGCACCATATGCGATATCGTCGGGCAAGCGGGAGACTTTCTCGAAATGAAAAGACTCACTCCTGCAGATGCTGATACTGTGCTTTTGCCCTTCGTCAAAGCAATTGTTCCAACAGTTGATATTGCAAATAAGCGCATCGAAATTGTCAATTTACCAGGATTGCTCGATTAACTCGCCGCTCGTCATGAAGCCATCAAGAATCATTGAGCGCTTTTTCAATCGTTCATAAATGTTTCGCCTCACAGCAGCCGAAGCAAATCGCCACCACTGGTGACACCAGAGCGGCTCACCTTAAACTGTGTTAAGGCGGCATTAATTGAGCAAAGATCAGCTTGATTACAGCCTGAATATACCTTACCTTATATCTATCTGGACCATGGAAAGTTAAGGGGTCTCTGCGTACGCTGAATCTGGCTTGCAGCAGGTTTTGCTGAAAGTCACCGACAGCCGCCACCCGCAATGTTCCTGTTCCAGAAGGACACCCAGAATCCCGTTTTAAAAGCTAAAACACCATCTGCGCCAAGCGATTGCTTGTGCGTGTATCAAGTCGCATCCTCGGAGTAACTTATACATGGCCCCTACGCTCCAAACCATTCCGTTAGTGACCCCCCTTTCAAGGGATGATTTT
>JACMKL010000335.1 GCA_014380105.1 Candidatus Melainabacteria bacterium | reverse complement strand
TGCAAACACAAACGATGGCGAAAACATCTACAAAGACACAGAAACACCGAAACACCAGGTAATTCAAAAAAGTGGTGCAATCGAAATTCGAGAATATGGCCCTATTTTAGTTGCAGAGGTTACCATTGCCGGCGATCGCAAAGAAGCTTCATCAAAGGGTTTTTGGATACTTGCCACTTATATTTTTGGAAAAAATGTACCAAAAGAAAAAGTGAAAATGACGAGTCCAGTAATAATAAAGAAGGGTCAAAAAATTGAGATGACGGCCCCTGTCCGTCTTGTACCCAACGCTGATGGCTGGACAATCCAGTTTGCTATGCCTTCAAAATTCAACCTCGACACCCTTCCTGAAGTTGTCGACAAACGCATCACTTTTCATACCACACAGCCAAACCGGCAAGCTGTAATTCGCTTCTCAGGATTTGCTAACGAGGAAGCCATAAAAACACAGACAAATTCTCTGGTGAAATTTCTAAATGAACAAAATCTGACTGCAAAATCTGATCCAATTTTGTATTTTTACGACTCACCGGCTACTCTGCCATGGAGGCGGAGGAACGAGGTTGCGGTAGAAATAGCTTAGCGTCATGTTAATTCTGGTTAGTTGCAGTTCTGCACGTAGTTAATTTCTCCTACTCTTTTTTGTGATTACATTCTTCGACCATCCTGTCGACAAGAGTCTGAATTTGTGATTGAAGGTCTTTAGTAACACTATGGCGCACAGTGCGGGGGTCTTCCTTGTACTGATCTAAAACGCTAGACAGGTCAATCGGTTTAGCGAACTTCACGTAGACATCACGTCTAGCAAGGGCTTCCGGTCTCTTTATGTCATAGAGTTCGCGTTCCATTTTCATTAGCGCTTCGGCAAGGCGATCTTGAGACGCGCTATTTTCATAGTATTGAGGACGCCAACTTGATAGATGCGCGACCTCTTTCAATGCTCGCAAATCTTCAGCAATTTCTTCCTGTGACACTCCACTTGTACTGTCCGGTCTGTTATCGCGAATTTCTGCACTGAGTTGCCATGACTGGTCAATAATCGCTGCTGGAGTGACTTTCAGTTCCTGATGCTTAGCTTCTATTTTGGTCAAAATAGCGCTTTCTGTTGCGACAATTTCTTCATACAAATCTGTCTCACTCAAAGAAATTTCGTGTGCTGATTGCTCTCGAGTCAGGAGTGTCTTTTGAATTTCTTTCAATCGCTCCGGGAAAGTTTTTTCGCTGTGAGCAATACCTAAAACAGATTCCATTTTTGAGATGCGAGTTTTCAAAATACTATCAATTGGTTTGGGATAGTGATACTTAATGCCCATGGGGACTAAATATGCAGTGAAGTGTGGATCAGTTTTCCGCTTTTCTACAATTGCCTGCATACAAAGTTCGACAGCACCAGTGTGCAAATTTTGTACCACTTCATTCAAATAGAATATTTCGCCTTCGGGAAAAATCACAAGAACATCTGACGCCTTCTTAATGACGTCAATTGCGTAATTTTTTGCTTCTAGATCATGAGCACCACGCTCGACGGAGAAATGCCCGAGATGCTGCAGTGCCCATCCAGCCAGACCGAACTATTCATCAAAAGCTTCTCGATTACACATCGAAATAAATTGCCTGCCACTCAATCGAGCCAGCTCAATACAAATGCGAGGATCCGTTTCGTCGGCATGATTTGGCACCAAAATGATGCCAGCATTCTTCGGTAAATGCTTCAAAATTTGCAAATCGGATTTTGAAATCCGAAGGCGATTCTTAAGAGCAAGTTGCGTTTTAACAACAGTCTGAATTGCGCCGATCAGGAAGAAATTTGGCTTGGCCGGCATAAAAGCACGCTTAATAGGCATTATTTCAGTTTGACCTCGCTGCTAGGACAGAGATCGTTGAGTGGGCAACGTGGGCAATCTGGGTTTCTAGCAAAACATATTCGACGACCATGCCAAATAATAGTTATTGAAATATTGGACCAATCATCATCCGGAAAAAGTTTCTGTAAATCAATTTCGATTTTATATGGGTCTACATTCTTGGTAAATCCCAATCGCTTCGAGAGACGCTGCACATGCGTATCAACACTCCAGCCGCGTTGGTTAAAAACCACACCTAGAACAACATTAGCAGTCTTGCGCCCGACACCGGGAAGAGTGATCAACTCTTCTAAAGTTTGCGGAACAACGCCACCAAAGTTAAGCACCAACTGCTGCGCACATGTTTGAATACTATTTGCCTTGGCATTGTAATAACCAGTCGCTTTGATGAGGTCTTTTATTTCTTCAATAGGTGCTTCGGCGAGAGCTTTAGCTGTCGGAAAGCGCTTGAACAGCTTGGGAGTAACTTTATTTACTTGCACATCAGTTGTTTGTGCAGAAAGAATGACAGCAGTTAGAAGTTGGAAAGGTGAATCGTAAGTGAGCTCACAATCAGCATCAGGATAAAGCTCCCGAAGCTTGCGGATCATCTCATGAGCAACGTCCTTCTTCACCCGTTTGACGGGACTTACGTCATTTCCAGATTTCGCGGAAACTTTTGTCGCTGCCTTCTTTATAATTTTTCCTTTCGGCATAATTATTTTCCACACTCAGCATCAACGATTGCGCCATGACGGACAGACTCAGCAAAATAGCAGTCCACTTCCCAGCCATCTTCTTTCGACCAGGGCGCCAAACCCCGAGTTTCAGCCTCTTTCAACTTCCGCCTCACAGCATGCGCCATGTCCAGGTTGGAGACTACTGCAAATATGCTCGGACCGCTGCCACTTAATTGTGCGCACCAACAGTCCAAACCGAGCAAATATTCTTTGATTGCTCCTAAAGTAGGGTGATTGGCAAATACAATTGGTTCAAAGACGTTACCAAAACTTTCCGTAGCTACTTCAATTGCACCTTCACGCAAACTAGAAATTGCTAAGTCATGATTCTGTTTAGGGCGCCAATTGGAGGTGTCAGTTTGCAAGCGCACATCATAATCACGAAACACGCTTGGCGTCGAGATTGACAGGTTACGCGGTTTTACAATCACAAAAGTAAGTTTTTCCGTTACACCAAGTGGTTCCAGAATCTCGCCTTTCCCCTGACCGAGTTGTGTGCCACCATCAATAAGGAAGGGAACATCGGCACCAATTTGTACAGCAAGTTCACGAAGTTCGGCGTTTGATAGTGGTGCACCAAACAAATTATTTAAACCGATAAAAGTTGCGGCAGCATTCGAGCTTCCTCCCGCTAATCCGGCGCCAATTGGAATTTGTTTCTCTACAAAAACCGCAAGTCTTTTTCCTGCCAGAGTGTTTGTTTTTGCATGAAAAGCCCTTGCTGCTCGCGCAATCAAATTGTTTTGGTCGAGGGGAAAAGCGCCTGGGTGTCCGACAAATTCAGCTTCTATTGTGATTGCACAATCTTCAGTGGAATCAGCAATAACTTTGAATGTCAAAAAATCTTCGAGTGAAACAGCCTGAAAAATGGAAACAATTGAATGATAATTATCAGGCAGTGAGCCAGTAACATCAAAAGTTAGATTTACTTTCGCTGGAGCTTTTACTCTGACGTCCATTTTTGTATCCGAACGCATGATCTACCTGGTGGCTGTCACGGCGTTTGCGATTCTAGCAAATTGTTCAAGAGTAAGTCTTTCTGCGCGCGCCAGCGGATCTATGCGCAGTGATGCAAGCATCTGCCCTGCTTCATCTGGAGTAATCTTCAGGAAGCCCAAATTATTTCTGAGCATTTTGCGCCGTTGTTTAAAACCGGCCCGAATAATTTGTCTGAGCAACTTATGGTCAGCACAATCGATTGGAGATTCTTTGTGCGGGGTGAAGCGAACCACCGCAGAAGTGACATTTGGCTCAGGAACAAATGCGTCACTGGGGACAATTTCTAGAAGTTCTGCTTTGGCAAAATAATCGACTAACAATGTAATCATGCTGTACTCCTTGTGGTCAGGAGTCGCCGTAAACCTATAAGCTACTTCGCGTTGAACAGTCATCACCAGCGATTTGATACGATGCAGCCACGGAGATGGTGCACCGATTTCACCAAATAATCTGGCCACAATCGGAGTGGTAATTTGATATGGCACATTGCCTATCACCTTTAAATTTTCGCTCTCAATTGCGTTGAGATCATATTGAAGGAAGTCTTGATGAATTACTTCCACGCCCTGAAGATTACGTTGACCGAGAGCCTCGACGCACTCTCTATCTAGGTCGATGGCAACGATGCGACAACCGGTCTGAGCTAAAAATTCGGTCAAAAATCCGAGACCCGGTCCGATTTCAATTACACAATCTTCCGGTTGAGGATCA
>JACMKL010000038.1 GCA_014380105.1 Candidatus Melainabacteria bacterium | reverse complement strand
GTCTCAGGCTTGTTTTATAAATTCGTATCCTATTTTCAAATATTCATTATTCTGTTGATGAATTTGATTGGGTCTGTTTTCGGTGGTGGTGCAATCCAGCATCCGTTTGGTTTGATTATTTCCAATCTTCCTACAATTATGTGTGCAGTGATTGTTGCAGCTAATGGACCTGGAGCATTTTCTTTAAAGTTTGGCGGCAATGCAAAATCAAACTGAAGAGAAATTGTTCTTAAAACAAAGTCGCCTGATGTTTGGTCAAGTGCGTGAAGATGCCGCTGTTGACCTATTTTTGGTTGAGCACATACCTTCGCCAAACCATTTATTTGTCATTGCTTCAGGCGGTTGCACGGCGCTCACTTTATTGTCTGTCGATTCTTGCAAGGTCGATGCGCTAGACATAAGCGAGGCACAAATAGCACTGGTGGAGCTGAAACAGGTGCTGTTGAAACAGCTTGGCTTTAGCGCATTGAAAGATGCTTGTCTAGGTAATGCACAAGACCTCTTCAAGCAAGTTATGGAATTTTTGTCGCCCAGGGCTAGAGAAATTTTGAATGCTAAAACTGACGCATTCAAGAAAGGTCTTAACAATTCTGGTTGGGTTGACCAGCGGATGCATCAGTTGACCAAACTCTTCTACCTATTTGTGCACAGTAATCGAGAGACGGAAAATTTTCTTCGACTAGAGAACGTTGATGCTCAAAAGAATTTCTACTTGAAAAATTGGTCTAATTGGCAATGGCGTATGACGATGAAAATGGCTTTCAGTAGAGCGTTTTTGGCGCTAGCTCATGGAAGTGCTGCCGAGAGATTAGTGCCGGATGACTTTTCTTCTGTGATGGAGAAACGGTTGGTGCGCGCTTTGACTGATTTTCCAAACGCGACCAATCCATATTTATGGCAGGCCTTCTTTGCTAAATATAATTCTCTTGAAGCTGGCTTACCGCCCTACTTGCAGCAAAATTACGCGGAGCAGATCACCGCAAACATCGATCATCTTAATTTAGCGTGTGACGACACGATTAGCTGGCTGGCTAAACAACCACCTAGTTCCATCAATTATTTTGGTTTATCCAATATATTGGAATTGTTGCCGGCGGAGTACGCATCAAACTTACAGACCGAGATTGTCCGAGTCGCCACACCCGGAGCGATTGTTTGTGTGCGAGCGATATTTCAGAGACGAAGTCCAGTTTTTGAAGAGATAATTTCAACAGAAACCGCACGAGGTCTAGCTTTCGACGAAGCTCTGAGCCGTGAAGCAGAGAAGCGAGACCGCAGCTTGTTCTGCAACTTCTACCAAGTCTATCGCTGCATTTAGAGCTTGTTTTAAATCGAAACGATGGTCGGATTGAAAGCCATCACCATCGAATGAACTTGTCGGAAAATTGCATGGCAATCATTTGTACGCCCCTGCTCTTCATAGCAGTCGGCGATTTTGACCATGATGTTGCTAGCGTGAGGATGGTTCGGTCCAAACTCGTCAGAGACCGCACAGAGCGCTTCTCGGTAGAGTGCTTCAGTCTTTTCATAGTTGCCGTCTTCAAGGCATGCGGCAGCTTGCTTTAGTAATTGTTTCCACGAGAATTCATGAGCCAGGGAATTCATTTAGAGCGGGAAGTTTCAAAGGAGGTGAAGGATAAAAATACTAATGCATTCGGCCAATCCACCGCAGGGCTTGTATCAAATTGTTATTGCTGCGGTTACCACCATAGATCCGCATTGTGAGACGCTTCTCACTTGCGGGCACTGGGGATTTCAACTGGCATATCGAAAAGATATGTGATTATCCGAACATCAGCTGGGTGATGGTTTGGGAACTTGCCCTTTGAGGCCGCGTCAGTTCATTGAGTGTACGAATTGATTGTTGGTGCCTAAATGCCGGAATTCATTCCACCAGAACCGAATCCACTTATCTTGAGTGCTGTCAAAGCAATCATGCCACTGGTGTTGAATGGTGAAAAGTTGGATGTTAGACCGTCCGAGCATTGTCTGGCACTCATTCGCTCGCAAAAGGATATTCCTGCAGTCATTGCCGTAAATCATATTGATCGTTGTGATCCTGCAGTAACGGCCACACTTTCGTTGAAGTGCAAGGAAGACTATTACTACCTTGCCGCACGAGAATTATTCGACGAAAACCATGGTGTGCGTGGCTGGTTGATGAAGAATGCTGGAGTCTACTCTGTAATTCGCGGGCAACCGGAAGACACGGAATCGAGAGATAAAACTATCGCCTTGATCGCCGAAGGTAAGCAAAAATTAGTGATGTTTCCAGAAGGCGATGTGACTGGTCGCGACGATTTGGTTATGCCTCTCAAACGTGATGGCATTCGAAACATGTTTGAAGCGCAGAAACTTTGCCTTGAAATGGATCCAAACCGCGAAGTGCATATTATTCCAACGGCTATTTATTATGAAGTCGCAGATAATGCGTTGCAACCACTCAAAAAATGTCTGGCGGAACTCGAATTATACTTAGGCTTGATCACCTGGAACGGCTCATTAGAAGCCAGAATTCAGCGTGTTCTGGATAGCATGATCAGGCAATTGGAAGAGCACTATGGTGCCCCATCGAATGACAGTAAGTCACCAAACGGGCGCATCACAACTCTTTGTCGATATATAGTCACCTCGGTGGCAAACGTTACGGGAAGCCAATCTTTAGAGCAACCATCGATGCACACATTCCTATATTCAGTGCGCGGCAAGTTGCAGCGTTTAAGGTCTTCGATGATTGATAGCGAAGGCAGGTTTGACGATTACTTGCGTGCAGAAACTTTAGAGAAATTGGAAGTTTGCTCCAAGGATTTAGATCGCGTTCAGCATTTGTTGATTCTCGCGACAACATTGCATCAGAAACCAGCTAGCTTGGACGTTTTATGGCGCGTAATCGATCGCATGGAGCAAATTATTCTTGGTAAGGTTTCTTCAAAAGGCGACCGTATTGCCTGGATAGATGCCGCGCCACCAATCAGCTTATTGCGCAGAAGTCGCGACTATGATGCGCAACCAGCAAATGCGATCGAGCGCACAGAGCGTCGATTGCGCTCAAGTATGCAGCAAGTCCTAGAACAACTCAAAAACAAATCAGAAGTGCGGCATAAGCCAGCTCTGACTGCAGCCTGAGAAATTGAAATAGCGGTTTAGAATAAAGTGAGTAGAATGGTGGAGTTATTCATCATCACTGGTTAAAGCTTTGCGAGCTCGATGCAACAGTAAGCACTTTTTGGCACTTCTGCTTGGTATGGCAACTTTTGGATTCCAGTTCAATACTGCAATCGCCGAAACGACTTCGTCGATTCCTGAGGAAAACAGCGAAACTGCAATCAAAATCCCCGCTCAACATTACCCAGTTAGCGATCATGAATGGGAGCCCGATCTGCAGCATCAGTGGCGGGAATGGAAATACCATTTGTTCATAGAAGTAAATTCGCGTTTAAAATTG
>JACMKL010000334.1 GCA_014380105.1 Candidatus Melainabacteria bacterium | reverse complement strand
TGAGGAAAGGAAATCAGAATGCTAAAGAATAAAAAACTCGCCGTAATAGGAGTCGGAAAACTCGGCGAAGCGTTGATTTCCGGATTGCTCAAAAGAAACGCTGTTGAGGCTTCCGACGTGACCGGTTCTGTAGCGCATGAACCCTCAATCAGCCGAGTCAAAGAACGCCTCAATATAAATGTCACTCTCGACAATTGCGAGGCTATCAAAGGGAAGGACGTCATCCTTCTAGCAGTCAAGCCGCAAAATATGGACCGAGTTTTGAAAGAAATTTCCTCATCTGTAAAGCCTGATCAATTGGTAATTTCCGTAGCAGCCTCAGTCACCACTTCATTTGTGGAAGAGCGCTTGCCAGATGGTATTCCAGTCGTGAGAGCGATGCCCAATACCCCATCGGTCATCAATGCCGGGATGGCAGGTCTCTGCGCAGGCGCCAACGCCAGCGAAGATCACAAGAGTATGGCGGAAGCAATTTTCAAATGCGTAGGTGAGACTGTTTTTGTCGACGAATCCCTGATGGACGGCGTCACTGCATTGTCAGCAAGCGGACCAGCCTATCTCTATGTTGTTATCGAGTCGCTGGCAGAAGCAGGAGTTAAGCTCGGGATTTCGAGAGAAACATCAACTCTTTTGGCGGCACAGACAATGTTAGGCTCGGCAAAAATGATTCTTGATTCCAAGCAGCACCCTGCTATGTTGAAAGACATGGTGACGACTCCGGCTGGTTGCACAATTGACGGCTTAATGGAACTCGAAGAAGGAAAGTTGAGAGTGACACTGATCAAAGCGGTCGTCAAAGCGGCAGAACGCGCACGCGAGCTCGTCAACACTCAGACTTCAAAATTCAGCAAATAGAATGTTTGCCCGCTTTCAGACGCGGGTAATACAGATTTAGCCTGTTAATTAAATACTCTAATAATCTGGCCTTGTTTCGCTGGAAATCCAAACGTGCCTCGTTCTGGAAAGACTACCCAAAAATCGATTCTTGAAGGTCTGATCCCTTCCAAACAAATTTTCAACTCATATGAATTGAGAATGCTCTGTCTGGCAGCGTTTTTTTTAGCTTGCATAATTGGCTTTGATCGGTATGTCCAAGATGTTGTTGTTCCTGCCAAAGTCCAACAACTCGCCCAAAGACTTGCTCAAAAACCAGTTAATGTTCAAGATTGGTCAAAGTTTGAAACTATCGAAGAAGCGCGAAAAGCTGATTCGACGTGGCTTTGCCTGATTAAAACCAACGGTAAAGTTAGCCCCGAAAGTCCGATGCTTCCGCCTTCGTCAATCAAAAAGGGATTAGGGAGCTCAAAGAAAATAGTCTCCAAAGGCAAAACATATTTCGATGCGGCGGTGCCAGTCTCGGGAGGTGTGGTGCATGTCGGTGCCAGAAACGATTATTTGTTGAACAGGCTCTTTTCATCAGATCGCACTTTCAACGCAGCAGTTGTTGCCATCTTTGCATTCATGACCGCCATTCTAGGCACCTATATTTGGCTACTCAGACCGCTGCATAAATTATCAAAAAATCTTCGTGCTGTTTTGCAGACGAACAAAACAGGTGACTATTCAACATCTGTCGAAGGTTTCGACTATGAAATCAATGATGTGAAAACATTTGCTGGCAATTTAAAAGAGATTTTGAGCGAAAATCAAAGCATGCTCAGGCTGACGACAATTGAGCAATCGATAGCCGATGCAGGCGGAGCACGCGATCGAATTCCAGTTGTATATGCTGGAAAGCAGGAGGGCAAAGGGACAAAGCCGAGTGACACAAATGAAAATGTTTCAGCAATTGCAATAGCTGAAAACTCTGACTCGCTCCTACTTGATCCACTGACCGGATTTCCATCGGTTGCTATTTTTCGTGAAAGCCTGCAAGAAATTTTTGATCGCAAAACCAACGGTCTTCCAAATCAGGATTCCTATTCTATTTTGTTAGTGAGTATTCAAATAGACGAAAGTGAAGATCACGCAAAACGTGACCGCGCCATTAAAACATTAGGCAATGCTATTTCTGCGTCAGTTCGCACAGAAGATATGTTAGCGGGAAAAATATCTCGTTATACCGATTACATTGTCAGATACACCTCCAATTGCTTCGCTGTTGTTCTTGGTTGGGCAGATGAAGGCAATGCTCGCGAAGTATCACGCCGAATCATTGATGCGTTTGGGCAATCCGCAAAACAGAAAAATCTCGATGCAAAATTAAAACCTTCAATTGGGGTCGCATCATATTCAGGTGACGGGGAATCAATGCAATCTCTTCTGGCGAGTGCATTTTCGGCATTGCGCTTTACTGAGAAAGAATACGGAGCAGGCGCTGTTCGCTCCAGCAAAGATATTCCGATTGGATATAAACAAACTGATTCCGCAGCCGTAATTGCTGGCGAACTCGGAGTGCTGGGCGGTTATGGTCTACTACAATCACTCGCCTCCAGCCATAAAACCGGTGAGCTCAAGGTCACTCATCAAGGCTCTAATTCACTCCGAGTGCTCTTTCAGGACGGCAAGCCGCTTGAAGTAAATTTTGGCGAACTAAATGGCAAAGAGGCGCTCGTGGAATTTCTCATTTCATATAAAAATGGAAAATTTCAATTTAAGGAAAGAGGATTTACTCGCGGTACACAAGTAATTGTCAAAGAGAAAATACCGCTTTCAGTCGAGCGCTGCTTAATGGACGCGGCAGTAGCGGAGGATCATATGGTGGTGGCAAAACGTTCTTTAGAATTAGACAATTGTATAATCTCAGTCAATCCTGAAGAACAAATACAAAAATTATTTTCGCAGAGAAAAGATTTCAGTGATGAAGAAAAAAAAGCGATGACTTCTCTTGTTTCATCGCTGGATAAATGCGCAACATTGAAACAATTGTTTTTGGCAGTAAAAATGCCTGACTATCTAAAATGGCGTGCGGCGCATCTACTCTCAGATTCAGGCATAATTCAACTGATGGCGGACGAATAAAATATGACCAGTCTAAAGCTTGCGGCGCATCTCTTTTTAGATGAGCATGGAGTCGAATACGAAGTGCGAGAATTCCCTGACACTACGGAAAAAGGTGCTGCCAATGTAGCTAAAGCACTGGGCTTTAGAGAGCGTCAAATGATCAAGACATTGATATTTGAAACCGCTCAAGGTGAGTGTTCGCTGATTATGGTTGGTGGAGACCAGAATGTCGTATCAGGTCTTCTCAAAAAGGCTCTGGGGTCACGCGATATTGCCATGGCCAAGCCTGAAAAGGTAGTTGAGCTGACAGGTTATGTAATTGGCTCCATTCCACCATTTCACTGGCAAAATGATAGTACTCGCACATTTCTTGATCAGAGTTTGATGTCCGAACCAATGCTCGGCGTAGGCACCGGAAAATGGGGGCACGAAATTTTGATTACACCAGACAATCTCGTCAAAGCAAGCAAAGCCATTGTTATCAATCTTACGGAGCGGGTGTAGCAGGTACAGCGGGTTTAGCTGTCGTGGGTATTGTAGGAACATCCTTTTCTAACTGCTGCAATCGCCTCTCAATACGACGAGCTTCGTCGCGTTTTCCTGATTTCCGCAGAACTCGAATCAAATTATTGTAAGCACGAAGTGTCTCTGAATTGCTCGCGCCTACCGCTTGCTCATTGATAGCTATGGCGCGCCTGTAGTTGTCTTCAGCCAATTTGTACAGTCCACTGCGTTCCTTCAGAATTGCCAAACACGACAATACTTCTGCAACTCGAAAACTTTCATCACCAAGAGCATCTTCACGAATTTTCAAAGCGCGTTTGAAATTCACATCAGCCGATTTGAGATTCTCTTCCAAGAAGTCCAGTGTGCCCAAGCCGACAAGACTGTCCGCCATGGCTGGATGCGCTTCACCAAAATGTTTTGCGACAATGGTTCTGGCGTGTTCATAGCACTGTCTGGCTTCGCCCATTTCGCCGGCTAACTGGTGCTGATTGCCCAGGCTATTATATGTGGTGGCAACATCAGGGTGGTCATTTCCTAAATTACGTTTGCGTATGTAGAGGGCTTTCTTCAGTGCAGCCAAGGCGTCTTTGAGTTTGCCCTCTTTATGATAGAGAGAAGCCATTCCTTGCAAGCCGGTGGCAACATCCTCATCGTCCGGTTCGCCGGAGGATTGTCGAATCGATAAAGACTTTTCAATCAGCGGTTTCGCTTCTAAAATTTTCCCTTCGATCAAGTAGATCATGCCAAGATCATTCATGCTGGCAGCTGTATCAGCGCCTCTGGCATCACGTTTTTCACGAATTGAAAGTGCGCGCTTGATGGCATTTTCGGCTTCCGAAAAAAGATCTAAATTGAAATAAAGGTTGCCGAGATTATTGAGAGTTTCGGCAATGCGTGGATCATCAGTTTCAAAGCCACCCGTTTTGGCGAGCGCCAAACCGAATAAAGATTCAGCTTCTCGATAATCGCCTTTTTGAAATGCCTCTTCACCCTGGCGATTAAGATCTTGCCAGGAACTACGCTCTGACTGGGGCTTGGCGGCAGGCGCAAAGAAACTTTCCTTGACCGGCTCCAGGGCCAATCCAAGAAGCACTCCCAGAAAGAGGCAAACAGAAAGTCCTAAAACTCGCATCGCCTGCTTGCGTGATTGCTTCGGATTTGCAGTTCTGTTGCTAGGCTTTTTCCTATTCAGATTGAGCGCTTGCTGGGCGCCATGTTTGTATACCTGAATATCTGTCCAAAACGCTTCCATTGAGGGATAACGTTGATCGGGGTCTTTCTCGATGGAGCGCATGATTGCGCGCTCTACACCTTCAGGAATTTCGAGATTTCCGGAGGCCTCTCGCACCGCCTGCGGTACTTTTGTTATATGTCGGTGCATTGTCTCGTGAGCGCTCAGTCCTTCGCATGGAGCACGACCAACAAGTGCTTCATAAAGAACACAGCCGACGGAATAAACATCGCTTCTAGCATCGAGTTTTACAGCCAGACAGGCCTCCGGACTGATATAACGCGGGTCACCATATATGATGCCTTTGTTAGCTAAATTATTTACCTCACTACCATCAACTAAAAATCTTTCTGATATTCCAAACTCAACGATGCGTACAAAATCTTTGCGGTCCGGAGTATCAAGAACTAGTACTTGTGAGGGTTTCAAGCAGCGCAATAAAAGATCTTGCTTGTGGGCATAAGTGACGGCGTCGCAAATCTGGGAGATTAAGGCGAGAGCTCTCTGAACAGAAAGTTTTCCTGTTTGTTGCAGCAATTCCGCCAAATTCCTGCCTTCCAAATAGTCGGTGACTATATAGGGACGACCGGCTGACACACCGAAATCGAGGACAGTTATAATGTTTGGATGATTGAGACTGCTGCCGATTTTTGCTTCAATCTGAAAACGTTTCACACTTTGAATATCTGCAGCAGTCAAAATTCTGATGGCGACAGCACGATCCATGAGCAGGTGTCGAGCCTTGTAAAGCGAGCTAGCAGGACTTTTGCTCAAGCGCTGAATCACTTCATAGCGCCCAACCATAACTGTTCCAATCAAACTATCTTCGGCATCATCTTTGCCAGAAACTTTCAGTGGAACAAAATTGGAGTGATCTTCTGGCTGCTGATCGAGTATGCGCTCCCGACCAGAGGACGGTGAAGCGTCCATTGATTCTGACGATGGAGATTCATTGTCCTTTTTTTCAGAGGTCAAATGGGATGCGCCTCTATATTTCTGGAATTATCGTCGCTTATTAACTATTGCCCTTTCCGACAACAACTTCACAAGCGGGAAGCTTTAACTTTAGCGAATTAATATCATGATCGGTTTCTTCAAGATGACTTATGGAAAGCTTTTTGAGCTCACCCAGAGATGATAGCGCTTGAATAGCCTGAGCTGTCACTTTGGTGTCATCCAACCAAATTTTCTTCAACCCAGTCAATGCAGAAATCGCGGCAAGGTCTTGATCGCCGATATCAGTATTGGAGAGGTCCAGTTCTTCAAGTTGGGGCAGCCATTTCAAATGAGAGAGTGTCTCTGCATTTGCGGCTGTCTGGCTCAAATCAAGTGAGACTATTGCTGAGCGCGCTTCCTTGTTGCCCATACTAGATAGAAAAGACAGGTCAGGTTTTTCATCTTTTAAAAGTTCAATCTGCAATCTTGCACCGGTTGGCACCTCAACGCGACCACTCGCCTCCGATACAAATTGCCAGTATTCGTCATCGTCGTCACTCTCTTTAAGCAACTCACCGACTTTCCTTTCTGGGAATTTGTATTTGTGATTCTGCGATTCTTTCGACGGAGCGGTGGGAGGTAGAGATTTCAGAGACGAACTGCTCTGAGATGCCACAGCTTGAGCATAGGCGGCTTTAGCAATATCCTTGGCCGCGGCGGAAGCTCGTTCCGTACCTGGCATCTGAATAATTGATTCAAAGTCAGTGACACTGGTGACGCCACTTTTAGCCGTTTTAAACTCTTTGTCCTTACCGGTCCAGATGGCAGCGCCTGTGACCACGGAAATCAGTATCCACATGACGCCCAGGCGAATCGTGTCTATCTCGATGGAATGATTGGCGATGGAAGGAGGGAGAGCGATCGGCGCAAAATTCAAAGGTGTGCCGGCGGGCGGCGGGCTGGAATCCTTCCAAGGCGGAAATCCGCCGATCGCTATGAAGCCAATTACGCCAATAATTAACGCCCGCTTTTGTCTTGCATTCAAAACCACGATGAAAACCTACTGCCAGAAAGAATTAGCCAAATCGATTGGCCTACAGCTTATAAACACTGATGCATTTGAGCAAGCAAGAATGACGAAATTAACATGTCAACAAGTTTGTTCTCGAAACGGGTAGAAATTAAATGCCGCTTGCCCAAATTAGGAGGTCAACCTATGTCGTCATGGGAACGCTATAACATCGCCGGACAACAAGCCCTGTCAGCCGGTCGCCCATCTGAGGCTGAAAATCAATTCAAAATGGCAATCACAGAAGCCGAAAGTATGGGTCCAAACGAGCCCAAAATCGCGCAAAGCATGAGTGCGCTTGCCAATTGCCTCAGGCAACAAGGCAAATTTGCCGATGCAGAACCGATGTACAAGAAAGCTGTGGAAACCATGAGTCGCATTAAAGGCCCAACTTGCCAGGAACTTATACCGATTTACGATAATTATGCAAAAATGCTTCGTGCAAACTCACGCGCCGCCGAGGCAGACAAGATGGAAGCGAAGGCTCGGGCGATTTTTGCAAAATAAATAAAGCGTATTGAGGAGACTTTCAATTTTGCCTTCAGCAGGAAAAGCAGCTCACACTGAAGTGATTGCCGAAGAGTCGGCAAACGATCGAACCTACAAATACATGAGTGGATTCGGCAATCACTTTGCCTCAGAAAGTGTGAGCGGGGCTCTGCCGGTTGGACAGAATTCTCCTCAAAGAGCACCGCTTGGATTATATGCAGAACAATTGAGTGGAACGGCTTTCACAGCGCCTCGCCACGAAAACTTGCGCAGCTGGCTCTACCGAATCAGCCCTTCAGTTCTGCATTCCAAATTCAAGCCGTTGGCGAATACTCGCGTGGAAGGTCGCCCCTTCAATCATGCCGTCGCCATCACACCTGATCAGATGCGCTGGAATCCGCTTCCGACTCTCGAGAAAGAGACTGATTTCATTGAGGGCTGGGTGACTATCGCAGGTAACGGCGATACTGCAAGCGTGAGGGGTTCGGCAGTTCATTTATACTCCGCGAACCGTTCAATGAAAGACAAATTTTTCTACAATGCCGATGGAGAATTATTGATTGTTCCGCGCAAAGGAGCAATCGAGTTTGCCACTGAATTCGGTATCATGTCCGTTAAGCCTGGTGAAATTTGCGTGATACCACGCGGCATCAAATTTGCAGTGCACTTATTGGAAGGCACCGCAGATGGTTATATTCTTGAAAATTATGGACCAGCATTGAGACTGATCGAACTTGGTCCGATCGGCTCAAATGGGCTCGCCAACCCGCGCGATTTTCTGACTCCTGTTGCCGCATTCGAGGATCTAAAAGGCGAGATTGAATTGGTCGCAAAATATCAAGGCAATCTTTTTACAGCAAAGCTCACTCATTCACCTTTGAGCGTGGTCGCCTGGCACGGCAATTATTGCCCTTACAAATACGACCTCAGTCGTTTTAATGCAATAAACACGGTCAGTTTTGACCACCCGGATCCTTCTATTTTCACTGTTCTGACGTCGCCATCTGAAATTCCTGGCACTGCAAACGTAGACTTTGTAATTTTCCCTCCGCGCTGGATGGTTGCAGAGCACACGTTTCGACCACCTTACTATCATCGCAATTGCATGAGTGAGTATATGGGGCTAATTTATGGTGTCTACGACGCTAAAGAAGAAGGCTTCGTGCCGGGTGGTGGAAGTTTGCACAATCAAATGTCGGCTCACGGTCCTGACCAAGCCACTTTCGATAAAGCTTCAAATGCCGAATTAAAACCACAATTTATGAACAACACATTGGCGTTTATGTTTGAAAGTTCTCTTGTCTACAGACCAACAGAATTTGCTATTGCGGGCGGGCTTTTGCAAAAGGATTACATCGAATGTTGGAGCGGACTGGAGCGAAATTTTAATAACCCTGAAGCGTGACGTCCGATAAAAATTCGAAGACTGAAAGCTATGATTGGCAAATGCCAACCAATTAATGTGCATTGGTGGTATTAATCGAGACTAAGCCTCAATATAGGGGTACGAAACTCTTGTAGACGCAATTGGGAATCTGACAATGTTTAAGCCAAAGCCTCAACAGCAGAAGCAGGACGAGCCGAAAAACGTGCGGCGTCCAGCAGATGTTCAATCCCCAACCGTCAAAATTTTGACATTCATGTTTGAAGAAGCGCAGATGCGCCGCGGTCTGACAGTGGAACAGCCATGGACTGAAAATGGCAAACAGTATTTGCTTATGGTTATGTGGGAAAAAGGTGTCGAATTCCCAGCCTGGACTCTTTATGAAGAGGGCGCCGGCGAGTCTTCAATGTTATTCAGCCAATCTTTTCCACCAAGTGATATCGATTTCGTCTACGAAATGCTGCAGATGTCGACGGCATCTTCAACTCAAAAAAGTGCGCCAGCGTTTATTCCTGATGAGCTTCGTCCGACCGGTGAGCCCGAGCCCCTAGAAGAAGTCAAAAAACCCGACGATATCTGGAAGAGCCGTGTTGAAGAAAGTTTGGGCAGAAGCACCCATAGTGGCATGCCTTCCCAAGTTTATCCGGACCCAATTCCGAGAGAACAAGCACCGCCACCACCTGCGCCACCACCGCCACCTCCTCCGCCGCCGCCGCCCCAGCCGATGGCACCACAGATGCCGCCTCAGCAACAGGGTTATTCAGGCTATCCGCAACCGCAGCAGCCCCAGATGGCGCCACAAGGTTATGGTTACCAAGGCATGCCTCAGCAGCCTTATCCACAACAGATGCCACCTCAGCCTCAATATCAACAGCAGCCACCGCAGCCTTATCCTCAACAGATGGCTCAACCTGGCTATCCGCAGCAAGGGCAATACGGACAACCACAACAGCAACAACAGCAGCAGCAACCGCCGGGCGGCTGGCCATACCCTCAGCAACAAGCTCCGATGCAGCAACAGGCGCAAGTGCCATCGTCCGGGTCCGGACCGGTTCCGATGGACATGTCCTTGATTGCAAAACGCAATGAAGTAACTTTGGCTGCCATACTTTTAGAATCCGGTCTTCTGAACAATAATTCATTAGATGCTGCAATGAAGTTGCAGGAGATGGTTGAAGACAAAAGCTTGAGCACCCGAGACGCTGCACGCGTGCTTGCTAAGCATCACAGCAAAGGTGCAGGCATCGAACAATATGTCGCTCAGACTTTGCGCGAGATGAATGATTTGCCGAGTGATCGCGCTGGGCAACCGGCACCACAACAAGGCAACATGGTGCCAGTTAAGGAAATTTTGGACCTGCTTGTCAAAGCAGGCGTTATTACTGCCAACGATATCAACACGGCAAACGAAGTTCGAAAGAAGCATGGCGGGGACATCTCCAAAATTTTGGCAGCAGCAGGCAAAGTTGACGAAAAGACTTTTGAAGCAGCTGTCATCTGCCTGCCACTTATTCGAGACGGTAAGATGCCGGTCGAACAATGTGTAATCGCACTGCAATACTGCAGTCGTATGCGAGTTAGTTTTGATGACGCGGTCACGGAGATGAACTGGCCCAATCCAAGACACAGATAGATTTTCAAATTGGAGCTGGTAGCGAGGCTTATTACGCGTGGATGATGTTCCTAATCCATATAAACATTCCAATGCAGCAAAACATGCGGAATTAAAAGGAAATTTGAGGGACGCAGAGAGTTACTATCGGCTAGCAATTGATGCTGCCGATGCATTGCCACTGGAAGATTATTCACGCGACTTCAAGGCGGTGCGTGATCGTTTGAAAAATGGCGAGTCAAAAGACAATGAATATTTGGATGGAGCGGACTTGCCGGAATTAGTGACGGCATATCGAGAATTGCTTTCTCTGCCGTTTTTGACACGCTCACAATTGGGTGGATTTTATGCTCGCCAAAATGCTTTACCTGAAGCGAAAGAATTGATCGAGCAAGCATTGAAAGTTGAAGTAGATAGACACGCTAAAGATGAGGACTTTGAGAATATAAAGGCGAGAGTGAAAGAACTGCAGAGAAATATTCAGGACATGCTCGGACCGACGAACGCCGAAGAACTATTTCTCTATTATTTCGAGCAGCTCGATGTCGACAAGAATGGCTTTGTAAATGAAGAAGAATTGAAACGTGCGCAATTCGACCTCAGCATTGAACCTGAAGCACAGTCGTTGATTAGATATTTGCTGCAGCATTATCTTGATATTGAAAAAGCAAATAAAGACGAGATACTGATTGATATCAGCGGAATAAGCCGAGCAGATGTTCAAAAATATCAAACGAAATCGCTGGCATCATGGAAGAGAATTCATAACGAAGAGTGATGAATAACAATGATTAACTCAATGGCAAAGACTTTTTTCCTCGCTGCATCTGCATCGTTAATTGCGCTCTGCGCGTCTGTTTTGCCAGCATTGGCAGATGACGAAATTGTCATCTCGCAATCTAAGCCTTACGTGGCTACTTCAAATCAAATTCAACATATCAGCGAAACCATCAATCTGGAGAAGGGGCAAGAAAAACTTCAGCTGACACTTACTTACTACAACGGTAGTGATACCGCTCCTGGTTTTTCATGGATCCGCATCGCCTCACCAACTATGCATTTCGTTTCGGAAAGAGACTTTGCCGGAAAGCATGTTTTGTCGGTTGACGTCAGTAACGAACTCACCTGGGGTGGCAATCAACTCATTGTTACTGCTGACGGCCCCAAAGGCGCCACCTTCAACTGGAAATTGACTACCAACCAACCATCGGTCACAAAAATGATCCCGGAACAAGCAGTACCAGGACATTCAGTGACAATTTTGGGCAGCAACTTTTCTTCAGACCCTGATGCCAATCAAGTCTTTTTCGGTACTCATAAAGCCAGATGTCTATCGGCGTCAACAGACAAACTAATTGTGCAAGTGCCCGATTATGTCGAGGGCGCCAGTTCGGCTGTAAGAGTTGTGGTCGGAGGTTTGGAAGCTGGAGCACTTACAGCCGCAGTTATCAGTACGCCTTATTTGAGCAGCTTGAGTGCAAATTGGGTTCCGCCTGGCAGTCAATTTACGATTTATGGTCAAGGTTTTTCACAAAATGCCGCAGATATATCGGTCTTCGTTGGTCCATTGCAAGCACAAATCGTCAGTGTCTCAATGACCTCAATAACCTGCATTGCGCCGGTCGGTTATGCTGGAGAGCCATGGGGATTTTATCAGCCAGTCAAAGTACAAGTGCGCGGAATGCCCGCCCGCAACCGTTTAACAATTAGCATTAGCCAGGTCGGCTGAGAAAAATCCTGCTAAAAACTACTGCTTTTCGGACACATGATGGAGCCGAGTCGCGAAACGGGTATAGTCAAAGGCAGGAAGCGCGCAAGGGCCGGGTTTAATGGGAAAAAACATCCTCGTAGTCGAGCCGGACCAACAGTTCTCTAAACTCATTGTGCCTGTTCTTGAAGGGCGCGGACACAAGGTAGTTGAGGCTGCAAGCGGTAAAGAAGCAACAGCAAAGATCGTCGGCGAAAGCTTCGATCTTATTGTGCTTGGTGCTCCATTTGTACAAGAAACGCGGTCAGGGGCTGAAGGTTCTACCGAAGGGGCTGACGGCACAAAAACTGAAAGTGACAATACCGAAAGTGACGGAGTGACCTGGCTTGCCCAGCTACGCGCGACGAGCAATCGTACGCCAGTTGTTTATGTCGCTTCGTCGCAAGCTGCACTGCAAGCAAATAGAGGGCGTCTCGAGAGAGAATTGGGAGTTGTACTCTGCCTGCACAAACCAATCATCCCGTTTGTATTCGGCGCGCAAGTCGAGGGTAAATTATCTGTTGATGAAACTCAGTCCGCTAAACTAAAAGATTTTGAAACCATGTTTTTGGCACTGGTTTCAAAATACGCTCGCATGTTGCCGACTAAGTTAAGCGATCTTTCAACAGCAATCGAAAAATCTAAAGCCGATCCTACTGACGCATCGTTGGTGCAAGAAGTGCGCTCGCAAGCTCACAAAGTGAAGGGCACAGGTGGATCATTAGGCTTCAGGCAAGTTGCCGAATGCATGCAATTTATCGAGAACGCTGCCACCACTTTGTACGATTTGCCACCAGGCGAACAAAAATTGATGTGGTCTGAAGTAGACCGAAAATTAGTCGATGCAAAAGTGCTCGGGGAGCAAGAGGCAGCCGATGTAGCAAGCGTCGTCAACTCCAAGGAAGAAGCGCTGCCGACTGAAGACACACCTGCTTCCATGGCACGCATTCTGGTTGTGGATTCAGATGATGTTTTCCTGGATATTGTTGAAGACCTGGGCAAACAACGACTGGTTGAAATCGTTCGCGCCAAGACATTCAAGGAAGCGTTAGACCGTGCCTGCATTTTGCCGCTTGATGCAGCCCTAATCAATGTGATTGCAGAAACACCGGAAGAGTCATTTAAATTGGCCCGTGAGTTGCGCAATTTACCTGGCTACGAAACTTTGCCTCTGGCTTTTATTTCAGGCAATGCGCTCGTCAAAGATAGAGTAGAGGCAGCACATGCTGGTGCTTCGCTGTATCTCGACAAACCACTCGAGTCCGATTCATTAGAGAAAGCAGTTGAGCACTTAGTCGCCATTCGAACTGGTGGCAGACCGCGCCTTCTACTCGTCGACGATGATGAGTTCTTCGCAAACACGATTGCTCTTGTGTTACGGAACGAAGGCGTCATTGTTCGCATTCTGAATGACCCCAATAAAATTCTGGAAGAGATGCAGAATTTCCCGCCTGAGATGCTGCTTCTAGATGTGATGATGCCCGGAATTACTGGCTTTGAAGTCTGTCGTATGCTGAGACAAATTCCGCGCTGGCAAGATTTACCAATTGTATTTTTGACAGGACAAACCGGTGTAGAAAATCGTGTCGAAGCATTTCGCTCTGGTGGCGACGACTATCTGCCTAAGCCAGTCGTTAACGAAGAATTGCTGACCAGAGTAAAAGTCAGATTAGACCGCGCGCGACTTTTGAAAGACCGCTCCGACAAAGACACCATTACAGGGCTATTGTTGAGACGTGCCTTCTCCGAACAGCTTGCCCAATTG
>JACMKL010000037.1 GCA_014380105.1 Candidatus Melainabacteria bacterium | reverse complement strand
ATTTTACTGATTTTGATGCTAAAGTTACCTATATGCGACTGCATTCAAATGCCCGTGTCTGGCTGATGTTGGACACTGTTGCTACTGGTGCCACCCTCGTGAAAGGGCTTGAAGCAACATTCAAAAATTGCGATAAGCCTGAGAAAATTCTGCTTGCGGCTTCGTGTGGTTCGATCGTTGGAACCCGCCGAATTGTGGACTTTCTTACCAGCGTAGGCGTCGAGACGCACGTAACTTTCTGGGGCGCAGCATTCGGATTATGGCATGATGGAACTGGTTTGCCGTGGTGTCATCCGGACACAGTTATTTCGGGGACTGCGCGTAGTTTGAAGAACAAAGAGACGACGACGAAATTGTTCAACAACTTGCCTGGATTTTGCGCTGTCGGAGACTGTTCTGCTAATTTTTTCGACGTTGAAGATGCGAAAAAAGTTTTAGGTGATGAAGAGAAACGCTTTGGCTGGACGGTTCCGCGCGGGTGAATAACGCTGGCTTGTCTAGGCTAGAAAATCTATTCTAATTCCAACTTGATTTCGTCTGCCGTCGCATAACGATTTTTCGTGTTCAACGCCGTCATTTTAGCAATTATTTGATCGAATTCTGCGCTGACGGATTCAGCGAGTTTTTGGGGATGAGAAGAAGTAATTGGTGATGGATCTTCGCCTGTCAACAAATAATAAAGTGTCGCGCCCATAGAATAAATGTCGCTTTGCACAGTAGGCTTGCCGCGAAACTGTTCTGGCGAGATAAAGCAGTGTTTGCCAACTACCGTTCCTGTTGCCGTTGATTCCTGCTGCTGGGCCACGTTGAAGTCGACGAGTTTCAAAACGCCTTCGTCCGAAAGAATTAGATTTTCAGGCGTAAAGTCTCGATGCACCACAGGTGGTTCTAGGCTCTGCAAATAGCCAAGCATGTCGCACATTTGTAGTGCCAATCCTTTTACCGTTGCCTCATCCATCGGTCCTGATTTGAGGACAATTTCACGCAAAGACCCGCCGTGAATGCGTTCGAGAACCAGATATCCGCGATGATCTTCGATGAAGAAATCAATTAGCTTTACTATTCTCGGATGATCAAGTTTTCCAAGAATATTTGCTTCGTTCTGCATTTTTTCAATGGCCTGACGGCGCACATTCACATCAACATAGACAGGAAGGATAAACTCTTTTAAAACAACAGCGTCATTGTTATCGACAGAACGCGCAGAATATGCCGTTCCCTGTCCGCCCACACCAAGCCGCCCTACAATTTCGAATTGCGCACCACGAAGCAAGGCACCTTCGGTCAGTGGCGTTAGTCGTTCTCTCTTTGGTGGTTGCGAGAGAGCTTGCAGCCAGAGTTCGGTGTAGCCATGTGTGTGTGGTTGCGAAAGCATGTCCGAAAGTTCTGGCGCGCGAGTCGCATGTGGTGCCCATCTATTGATGGCGTCCAGTAATTGCTGACGATGTTCAATGGTCGAAATAGCACCATATCGGAATTTTAAAGTTTCACCTTCGATGGGCTGAAAGGTCAACAAGCTATCTTGTGGGGACGTTTTGCCGGCGGGCCATTCCACTCCGATGCGTTGCAAATTGTTCCATTGAATATTCTTCTTAAACCAACTGATTTGCCTGTTCCAGACCAGTGAAATACCTTCCGAATTCAATGCTACCTGAGTTGGATGGCGCAGGTAAAAGAATGAGAGCCCGAGGGCACCATAAAAGAGAACAAGTCCCAGCCATTGAAGAATTAACTGGTTGTTGTGAAGGTCGTCGGGTGAGCTGTTGGTTACGAAAAACCCATTGCTTCCCGTTGCAAAATTCACGATCAAGAAGATGACTCTTCCTGGTCCACCCAAAGCGAAGAACAAAATAAGTAGTGTCATCGCCAACCAGGCTTTCGGTGCGCTTGCCGCAGAAAATCGGTGTGCGATCCATTTTTCGGTGTCTGCATAGGGCCGGTAAGGGAGAATCACTTCCTTTATATTGGAAGACGTCACCAGTTTGACTCCATCGCGAGCCGATGCTGGTTTTAAATCTTTCTCTTCCGTTAGAACAACCAGTGGTTTTTCCGGCAGTGGACTTTCCTTAAGTTCTACAGAACCTAAGTCAACATCATTCTTTAAGTCTATATTGATATCTTTTTCGCTCATGCCAACTCGTCTCGCGCACTATCACTGACGATTTCTCTGAATTTCTCAACTAATAGTCCAGCGGTCTGCGAACGATCTTCTTCTTCCATAGCAGTCATCTCAAAAATCAGGTTATTCAATTTTTCCGGCACATCTTCTCTCAATTCTATTGGCTGAGATTCGCACAATGGTTCTGGATCTTTTGCTGTCAATAAATAATGCAGGGTGCCACCAAGGGCGTAAATATCGCTGAGGGTGCTGGCCTTGCCTCTCAGTTGCTCGGGCGCAATATAAGCTTGTTTTCCAACTAAAGTACCAGTCGCGGTCCCGACAAATTCATTGGCCGCCCCAAAGTCTATGAGTTTCACCGATCCATCTTCGTTTAAAACTAAATTGTCCGGAGTCAAATCACGATGAATGATGGGCGGCGATTGAGTGTGCAAGTATGCGAGGATTTCGGCAATTTGCAGCGCCCACTTTGCTACATTGTATGTTGGTTGAGGTCCATTTTGTTTGACTAACTGGCGCAAATCAATTCCGCGTACATATTCCAAGACTAAGTAATGGCGACCTTCTTCTTGAAAATGATCGAAAACTTTTGCAATGCGATCATGATCAAGTTTGATAAGCAATTGAGCTTCGCGACGAAAAAGTTCCATCGCTTTATCTTTCGATTTATCCGCCGTGCCTTCAGGTATAACTGCTTCTTTTACGACCACCATATCTCTGTCATTCATCTGGGCAAGATAGATCGCTGAAAGTCCACCAAAAGCTAGTTGCCTCTGGATTTTGATGCGACCACCCTGCAGTTCTCTATCGGGCTCAAGCGGTATAAAAGCGGTGGCACTGAAGCGACGACTGAGTTCCTCTTCCCACATCTGCGTATAACTAGCAGTGGTGATGCCAAGTTTGTCATTATGCATTTGATCATGCAATGAAATTAGCTCGGGCGTTCGTTCGCAAGAAGCGCCCCAGATCTCCAGAGACAATAGAAGTTGTTCTAGCTCGGCACGCTTGAAACATTTTAAATCAATGAGTGCGCGTCCACCAGAATTAAAATGTAAATCGATTTTTCCTTGCGGCAAATTTTCTTTCGTCTTAGTCTGATTATCTGCAAGCAGTAATCGTGCTT
>JACMKL010000333.1 GCA_014380105.1 Candidatus Melainabacteria bacterium | reverse complement strand
CTTAAGGGCGTTGAGAAAAGCGCAATGAGTGAGTCGCACGCAATCTTAAAAGCAATCGTTGAAATGGCCGTTGGTAGTCAAACATCTGACAGTGCAGTTTCGTCCCACATGGGTTGGACTGCTGAATTCTACAAACCAAAACTATCAGCCGCCGACAAATTGAAGGGATTTCTGGGCATAGAATAAGTTGCCTTTGACTCCCCGTGAATTAGCTAGCAAAGCCTATTATGATGCAGTTGTTGTAGGTTCTGGTCCGAACGGTTTAGCTTGCGCTATTGTCCTTGCGCAGGCTGGTTTATCTGTTTTAGTTGTGGAAGCACAGAGCACTGCAGGCGGTGGCTGTCGCTCTCTTGAATTGACGCTCCCTGGATTTGTCAATGATATTTGTTCGTCAATATATCCTCTTGCAATAGGCTCACCCTATTTTCGAACACTCAATCTAGAGCGGTTTGGACTCGATTGGATACAGCCTGACGCGCCATTTGCTCATCCTTTAGAAGATGGCAAATATGCGATTCTAGAGCGCTCTGTTGATGAAACAGCAGAGAATCTTGGCGTTGATGGAGCCGCCTATCGCCGCTTAATGGGTGGTCTCCTGCCGAACTGGGACTATATCGCACCACTTTTACTTGAGCCCTGGAAAATGGTGAAACATCCATATGAACTGGCGCATTTTGGAATGAAAGCATTGATGTCGGCGCGCACGCTGGCCAGTCGAAAATTCAAAACAAATGAGGCTCAGACATTATTTGCAGGCATCGCAGCTCACAGCGGATTGAGAATGGATGACCCAGCATCTGCAGCATTTGCGCTCGTTTTAGGACTGGCTGGACACGCTGTCGGTTGGCCATTCCCGCGCGGCGGCGCCCAAAGTTTAACGACAGCATTAGTTGAATTGTTCAAATCATATGGTGGCGAAATTATTCTTGGTTGCCCGGTCACAGATCTTGATGAATTGCCATCTTCCAGATTACAAATGTGTGACATCACACCCTCTCAACTGCTGAAGATAGCTGGTCACCGCCTGCCCGGCAGTTTTATCAAACAAATTGAAAAATACAAATATGGTCCGGCTTCTTTCAAAATAGACTGGGCATTAGATGCACCGGTGCCCTGGCAGAGCGAACATATTAAACGCGCTGGCACAGTGCATTTAGGTGCCTCAATGAATGAAATTGCCGAGTCAGAAGCCCAGGTTTTTGCAGGTGAGGCTCCTGTGACACCATACGTTTTACTCGCCCAAACCAGCTTATTCGATGCCAGTCGCGCACCGGAAAATCAACACACATTATGGGGCTATTGTCATATTCCAAATGGTTCTACCTTTGATATGACCGAAAGAATAGAAGACCAGATCGAGCGCTTTGCACCAGGCTTTAGAAAAACTATCATCAAACGAAACGCCTTGACGCCGAAAGAGATGGAAGAGAAAAATGCCAATCATGTTGGCGGTGATATCAATGGTGGTGCCTTATCTTTAGGGCAGTTATTCACTCGTCCGTTAATCAGACCGGTACCATATTCAACACCAGTAAAAGGGCTCTATCTATGTTCGTCATCAACACCTCCAGGCGGTGGCGTGCATGGCATGAGCGGATATTACGCTGCAAAATGCGCAATCCACAACTGGCGTTAACGGCTTTGCTTTGTATTGCGACTCTAAAGTTTGCGGAATACAACACGACGATTAAGCTGACGTCCCATTGCCGATGAATTGTCCGCAACCGGTTTCGTATAACCGAAGCCTGTTGGTTTAAGTCGACTTCCAGCGATTCCACCTGGTGATACCAGATAGTTTTTCACCGAATTGGCGCGGCGATTGGACAATTTCATGTTGTAATCCATGCCACCAATAATGTCTGTGTGCCCTTCGACACCAAGTCGCAATTCAGGATGCAATTTGAGATATGTCGCCAACTTGGACAAAATCGGCATCGACACACTGCGAATGTGGGATTTATCGAAGTCAAACAAAATCGCTCTGGTAGTGGCTTCTCCCGTATCTTCAAGAGATTTGATGATGCGGCGAGCTTCTGAATCGGCATCGATATCGTTGCCCTTAAGCAGATTTTCTAATTTTGGATGACGCAGCTGAACCAAGTTCCACATGAATGGTCCATGTCCTCGCACCATCAGAGGAAACTTGGCATTATCTAGAATCCAGTAATGCCAATTGTTGTCGGTGACCGCATGGATAGTGCGAACAGAAACCAGATGATCATTGATGAACATGTCAGCACTTTCAGTGCCCACTGGTTTTAGCATATGTGGAAGTGGATGCTGAGGACGATTATAGACATAAGTTGTCTCCGGTCCATCCAATTCAAAGCTTGTTGATTCACCACGCTTAAGCAGCGAAAAAATAGAATCAGAAACTCGGACAATGTTTGTATAACCAACCAGCGTGCAGGTCTGATGCTCTGGATAGAAAAGACTGACCCGCTTCGATTCTTTGACGTCATTCATTTCAGTCGCTCTGACACCATTGCCGCGGGCTGGATGCATCATGTGCCACTTATAGCTGTAGCCAGTAGCATTATTGAATTCCATGTCAGCAACAAATTGATAATCGCCAAGCTTCTGCCAACGAGTGTCGACACCTTGCGTGATCGGAAAAACCAAGCGCAGGTCCTTAAACAACAAAAGCTTGCTTGTCAGGTCGAACTTTGTCGGTTTTTGAGGCGCACGCTTTATGGGAGGAACGCTTGCTGTTTTGGGAACGTTTTGCGCCGGAGCCATCTCAACGGGTGGCGGTTTATCAACTGGGATGGTTAGGGGTAGGCCGGTGTTTAGCTTCGGAGTGGCAAGCGAAGGCGGCGAAGAAGAAGAGTATTGAGGTGGAACAGCTTGAGCAGGATAGGAAGAAGAAGAAGAAGGCTGGACTGGCGGACTATAAGAAGGGTAGGGAGTTGTAGCTGCTGACGGAACTGCTGACGGAGCTGCGGAGGGGACAATTGGAGGCAAGTAAGGTGTTCCAGAGGCACCCGAAGGCGCCATCGCAGGATCGCGCCTGAGTTGGTCGAGCAGTGAAGGCTGAGAGGGGCTTGAAGGAAACTGCTGTGCACTGGCGCTCTGGCACAGTAAAATCGACAGCGCCAGGACTGCAATTGTTTGTGGGAATACCTTCAAAACAGACTCCTTGGGGGCTAGGGCAACCAAGCCAAATTGCTTCTTCTCAAACCTGCCTGACAGTTAGCCGACTAGCCAAGTGAAATGAAGTTCCCGCAAATTATTCCAGATGAATGCCTATTGCAGCGTCCAGGTTAGAAAACCATAGTTCAAATCTTCGGATTGCTTTACAACAGTCCGAAGAAAATTACTTGGAAAAACCTTGTTTGCAAGCAAAAGATAAAAATGCGCACCATATGTAGTGCGTCTTTGAAAACTTTTTCTTTAAGCTCAATCCTCGAGCTGACTGCTTACCAGTAGCTCTCGCTAGCCTGGTATGAGCTTTTCAGAGCTTGATAGGCGATGTAGCCGTATACAACAAAGAGGAGAAGAAAGCCGATGCAATAGAATTTAAAGCCGAATTTCAGCAGTGGTCTGACTAAGTAGTCAATGACAAGCAAGCCTGTGCTGGCGCTCATATGCGGAAAGCCCCAAGAAGAAAAGTTAGGTTGTGACAAACAGAAGAATCAGTTGCACATAATAACTGAGCACCACATTTGAAGTCACAAAAAGCTAGATTAATTGTTGCACTTGACATGCTTTAATGTTTGACAATTAGTCTGCAATCGATGACGCCGAAACGTTTTGCGGCTGATAAAAATTTTTCCAGGGCGCACCATATCAGGTGACTAGAATTAGCTTTGCAACCAAAATTCCCTAAAGAGAGGTAGGCACACCTCTGAATATTTCCTAGATAGCTCGATTATGAAAACTGGATACTATCCATCTGTATTTTGACAGCTTTGAAGCGGACCGGATTTAATAAAGCTGGGATCTATTTGATAGTGAGCGTTCTGAGACTTTCTATTTTTCGTTTTTCCAATCCCATAAGCTCAACCTGTTACCCTTCCCTATGTAGAAGGCGTTTAGTGTCAGATCAGGGCGCAGTGCCTGCAACCTGCGCATGTCTTTCAAAGGCCAAAGGTTTCGACCGACAGTAAGTTGTTTCAGATTTTTGAGCAAAACTAGCTTGTCGATAGCAGCCGGATTAATCGATGTGCCAGAGACACTGAGGGCGGAAATTTTAGACAAATAATCCAGACTTTTATTGGTAATTTCGGGACTGTCTCGAACGTCTAAAGCAGAGAGCTTTGGCAAAACAGAAATTTTTCGAATATCTTCATCGGTCAAACCAATTTTTCCTGCTTCTAAATAAACCAAAGACTTCTGCTTTAGGAACTGAGGGATCAAAGTCTTTCCGTCCTTAACTCCTCTGACATACAGAGCGATTAAATTCGGAAATGCCTTCAGTTCAACAACTGCTTCGGCAGTAACTTCAGTGTCACTAACATTCAAGTTTCGCAAATAAATAGAATCGCGTAGACAACGTAAACCTATGTCTGTGGTCGGAGTATTACAGACATTCAACTCCTGAAGTTCTTTTATTCTAGCGGCATGAAGAAGTGCGTCATCAAAACAATTTTCTGGACTTAGAATTACATTCAAGCCGTCGGTATCATTGATCAAACAGAGGCGATTTAGATCCTTAGGACCAAAACCTCGCAAGCCATACGCATGCTCTACAAGCTCATCACTCGTTGAAGTCAGGGTTGTAATCGCGTAAGCTGGAACCTCGACAGCACCCTTTGCATCAGTCACAAAGTTTTTTCCATCCTTACCCTGATAGCTAAATTTGCCGAGCGAATAGGTCGATGGAAATCTATAGATGCGGATCAATTCTCCGGCAGCATTTTTCTGCAAGGAAACATAAGGCTCGATACCGACCTCACGACTTGAAATTTGAGGAGTGATAAAAGCGTTATCTACTTTGCGCACCACTATCTGCGGTGGCGCCGTTACAAATCCAATGTAATATCCGATTGACAGGAAGAGCAAAGCGACCATGGCGCAGGCAGTGGTGATAATTCTCAAGTCGTACTGTTTTTTTGATGTCTTTTGAATTTGACCGAGTGCTTTGGAGACGGTGAATGAAGATGTTGATGTTTCTCTCGCTTTTACTTCTTGAAGAGTTGCCAGGTCGCGCGCCAAATCAACGAAATTCTGATAGCGCTGATCTGGATCCTTCGCTAACGTCAAAGCAACAATTTCTTCCAACCGATCTGGAAAGTCTCTTCCCAATGAAGCTT
>JACMKL010000332.1 GCA_014380105.1 Candidatus Melainabacteria bacterium | reverse complement strand
TTCAGCTTGTATTGACAAGGCAAGTGGAGTAAGCTCCCTGCATCCGTTAGCGTTTGATAGGCTTAAACAGCTATCAACGGGAAACCTCGCTAGCTCAACAACACTGTTAGCTTCAGTGAAGCTGCCAACTTGAGCGTATGTCCATTCTAAGTAAGCGTTAGTGACGTATTCCTTATGGAAAACAATTCCTTCTCCCTCGGCAAACTGCCTCGCTGCAGATGGAATGTGATTGACCTGGTCACGATGGTTGCTGGACCAACGACACCTGGATACATTTTTTGCGACATTGACACCACTGCGGCAGAAAAGCTTCGGAATGATCTCGCCGCAAAAGACATCAAAGTTACTATCACAGCGATACTTTTAAAAGCGATTGCGCTTGCGCAAGTTGCCCATCCGGAAAGCCGCACGATCAAATTGCCATGGGGCACGAAAGTAACACTCAGTGAGCCAATCGCGGGCTTCACAGTGGAGAGATACATCGGCAATCAACCAGCCGTTTTTTTCGCGGTGTTACCGGCAGTGCACAAGAAATCGCTCGGAGAAATTGCCTCGGACTTAGGTCACTATGGAAACAGTGAGATTTGCGATGTTCCGCAATTAAAGAAAGAGACGTTCTTGAGTAACTTCCCGTGGCTATTGAGAAGAATGGCTCTCTGGCTATGTCTTGCTATTCCACCACTCAGGAGCCAACTCAACGCAGCTACATTTGGGATGACATCTTTAGGAAAAATGGGCTTACAGTCTCTGCTTTCTCCATGCGTTAGCACTTGCATCTTTGGTGTAGGAACAGTCGAACCACGGGCTGTAGTCATCAACAATGAAGTTGTGGTGAGAAAAATGATGACTGTGACAATTTCAGTGGATACTTCAATTATCAGTTTGCATATTGCAGAGAGATTTCTTACAGACGTGAAAAACTTGATGGAGTGTGGGCTTGCAGAGGATGCTGTCGCTGAACTGATCACAGGCGAGTCAATAACTTCGGTCACGATGTTAAATGAGAATGAAGAACGCGAATTAGCAGCTGTTTGTCACTAAAGAAGATCCAGCGCTCCCACATCCACAGCCATTTGTAATCCTTCTGGAAGTCGTTTAGTTCGCAGGAAGCCGCCGACTAACTTGCGCCCTTCTTCTCCGGCAAGATTTTTTATAATCAGGTGAAAGCGAAATTTGTTTCGCAATCTCTCAATGATGCAAGGTGCTGGACCGAGAATTTTTATATCATTGATGCCAATTGAATCTTCCAGACGATGAGCGATTTCTTCCGCCAATTTTTCGCAAGCACTTTCTGTTGAATTGGCATCCAGTCCTGCCACAACGATGCGGATGATTTGACTAAATGGCGGATACTCAAATAATTCACGAGATTCGAGTTCGCTTTCGGCAAACATCTTATAGTTATGAGTTTGTGCCCATGCGATAGCCGGCATCTCGCAGTTGTAGCTTTGAAATATTACAGATCCAGGATGTTTGCCTCGCCCAGCACGACCGGAGACCTGGGTGAGTAGCTGAAATCCACGCTCCATAGAACGATAGTCAGGCATATTGAATGCAGCGTCAGCAGCCAGAACTCCAACCAAAGTAACTCGCTCAATGTCTAAACCTTTAGCGACCATTTGTGTCCCGATCAGAATATCGGCTTCACCAGATGCGAACGCAAATAAAAGTTTTTCGTGTGCACCTTTACTCTGAGCAACGTCACTATCCAGGCGGATAACCTTGCAGTCCGGAAAGCGCTCAATTACTTCTTCTTCGACGCGCTGAGTTCCAAGTCCATACTGTTTTATGAAAGGCCCTTTGCATTCAGGGCAGAGTTTCATATTTCCTAAACTGAAAGCGCAATGGTGACATGACAAATAGCCGTCACTTGCTCCGGGCTTCTGGTGATAAACCATTGAAACGCTGCAATTCTTGCATCTCACCACATGACCGCACGCTCGGCAAAAGACATGATTGGCATAGCCTCGGCGGTTTATCAATAGAATAATCTGCTCTTTTGCGTTTAGCCTTTCCTGTACAGCTGTCGCCAGAGCATTGGAAAAAATACTGCGATTACCGTCTGAAAATTCTTGGCGCATGTCAATGATGTTCACCGCCGGCAGTGCTTGCTTAAAGACACGCTCTGGTAATTCCAAAATACGCTTAGATTCTCTGGCTCGCTTAAACGAGCCTACATCAGGTGTTGCGCTACCTAAAAGCAGCAAAGCGCCTTCACGCCGGGCTCTTTCTTCGGCGACTTCACGAGCATGGTAACGAGGAGCTGGGCTAGATTGTTTGTAACTGCCGTCATGCTCTTCGTCGAGAATAATCAATCCGAGCTTAGGCATATGCACAAGCACCGAAGAACGAGCACCAAGGAGCACCTTAACATCGCCTGATTTGATGCGCCGCCAGGTGTCATATCTCTCGCCCGGACTGAGCGCACTGTGCCAGACCGCAACGTTGCTTCCGAATCTAGTTTTAAGCAAACGCGAAACTTGTGGGGTCAAACTTATTTCGGGAACAAGCAAAAGCGCTGTACGACCTAGTTCCAGACATCTCTCAATTAAGCGGATATAGACTTCTGTTTTTCCCGAACCGGTGACACCATGCAATAGCCATGGTTGCGAATTTTCGAATATTTCACTTTCGACGCCCCTGTCCCTGGCGTGAAAACACTCTTCTAAAGCAGCTTCCAGGGTGGCAAATACACTCGTCTGTTGGTCTGTAAGAGCAATTGCGCCTTTAGCTTTTCCAGCGACAGTGCCTATTGCTGCCATCGGATCGCGAATCATTTCCTCGTCGAAAAGTGAGACGATTCCTTCTTCGTGCATGCGCTTAATTGTGGCAGCGGTAGTTTTTGCTTCCTCCAATAACACTCGGAGGGGCATCTGTTCGCCGTTCTTTGAGAGTATCGAAACGACTTCTTTCTGCCTTGGCGTCTTCGCTTCGCCGCTGCCAAGTGCTACAGCCCTCTGTGTTTTAGGTTGCGTTAAAGCCTCAGTCTCTGTAGTTATCGTGGCGACATTTTCTTGACGCAGCAGTGTAAGAGCACGAAAGAAATGAGCCTGACTCATTTTCGTTTTGGCTTGAAAACGATGCCTTAGAACACTGACAGCCAACACTCCATTTTTAGATTCTTGCAAGAGCTCAACAATTGTTCTTGGCGCTTTTTCTCTATAGAAAGGTTGGAGCAATAACGGCACGTGATCGGAACCATGTTCGTTCAATGTCACAATACGCTTGGTTTTAGGAGCATTGATCGAAGGCACTGCAGCTTGAATAACATCAGAGATGTTGCAAAGATAAAAGTCAGCAATCCAATGCAAAAGTCCTACATAGGTAGAGTCGAATGCTGGCTCTGGGACCAATATATCGACTATATCTTTATAGTGAACCGTGCCTTCTTTGTAGCTTTCCGGTGAATGTGTGAGAGAGACTATATAGCCCGCAACCATGCCCTGTGCGCCGAAAGGCACAAGCACCTGAGCACCAACGAACGCATCCTCTTTGAAGTGTTCAGGCACTTTATAAGTGAACAATCTTTCTTTTAATTCGCGAACCTGAATATCGAGAGCGACGCTTGCATAAAGCTGCGACGAATCTACGTCTGACCGCACATTCACACTTACGGGTCCTGTGCTAGTCACACTAAATCGCCGTCCTCTGAATAATCTGTTCTCCAATGAGTATAGAGGCCAAGACACATCTCTGCCCTCCGCAAATAACCGCCTGATCTTTAAAACGTCATCGACGTCAAAAAGTTCAACGCAAAAGTTGCAAAGCGGAAGTCGGACGGATTCAGGCTCCGATCACATATTTCTTCCAGGCGTAATCGCCGGAAACAGAATGCTTTGAAATCTCAAAATGGACATGACTTTGAGGACGGCGTGGCGGCGATATCAGAGGCATATTAGCTTCTTTAGGTGTGCGATCGCCCTTCTTGACGTTGCACTTAAGGCAGGCGGCCACTACGTTTTCCCAATGATCGCCGCCACCTTTGGAGCGCGGCATAATGTGATCTATAGTCAAATCATGCCGTTTGTCACCGCAATACTGGCATGTATAAGAATCCCGGTGCAAAACATTGCGCCGGGACAGACTGATCTCTTTGTACGGAATTTTGATGTAACTTCGTAGTCGGATTACAGTCGGTAACGGAAAGTCGGCGTAAAGAATTTTCTCTTCGTGCTCAATCTGCTCAGCTTTACCCTTGAGTAAAAGCACGATTGCACGACGCCACGAGCAGATGTTCAGTGGCTCGTATGAGGCGTTTAGAACTAGAACCTTAGACAAGACCGCTCCTCATGCTACTTAGCATTTGTTTACGTAGCATAATTATAACGATCACATCCCTATATTGTCCATAAATGGGGTTATTGGGCTTTCTGTGATACAATTGGCTATCTGTCTGTTCATGGCGAACAGACCAACAGGCCCCTGCTTAGACCGCTGAGCAAGGGACCGGGAAATTGTTTAGTCGCCGTATCTTGGGATATGCCGTAAATCTAAACACTTTGGGTATCAACTGCGATGCCATGTCTTAATAAGTATTCGAAGTATTACAAGCAGCCGCCACTACTCACCCAAGTTCTCACATTATTGTAATAGGAGCATGAGTCAGCCTTGCCAGTAGCATCCATGAGACAACTGTTGGAAGCCGGAGTCCACTTCGGACACCAAACCCGACGCTGGAATCCTAAAATGCGCCCGTACATATACGGCGAACGCAACGGAATCTACATTATCGATCTCGAGCAGACCACACGTGCGCTCGATAAAGCTTGCGAATACTTGCGCAAAATCTCTTCTGAGAAGAAGAACATCGTTTTTGTCGGCACCAAAAAACAAGCCGCCGATATCATTGAAGAAGAAGCAAGACGTTGTGGAGCCCACTTCGTTAACCGCCGTTGGTTAGGCGGAATGCTCACCAATTTCGAAACTATCCGTTTGCGTATCAACCGCTTGAAAGAGCTCGAAGAAATGCGTGACACAGGCGAATTTTTCCGCCGCCCTAAGAAAGAGCAAGCTGTCCTCAACCGTGAACTCGACAAGCTCGAAAAATCTCTTGGTGGCATCAAAAACATGCGTGGTCGTCCGGACGTTTTGTTCGTAGTCGACCAAAAACGCGAACTGATCGCCGTTGCAGAAGCCAAGAAAATCGGCATCACCGTAGTCGGAATCATTGATACCAACTGCGATCCCGATGGCATCGACTATGTCATTCCTGGTAATGATGACTCAATCCGCTCAATCAAATTGATCATGAGCAAAGTTGCTGACTCAATCCTCGAAGGCAAGCACGGTCAACCTTATTCACCTGAAGAAGAGAAAGCTAACGCAGCTACTGCAGCAGCTGCGGCAGCAGCTGCAGCAGCTGCTGCTGCTGCCGCTTCAGCCGCCACCGCTCCAGAAGGCGAAGCCGCCGATGCTGGAAAAGTCCCTGCCACCGTTGGTGCTGGAACTTCAGAAGGCGCTGAAACTCCGTCAGAAGAAAACAAAGGTTAATCAGGCGCAAGCCAAAATAATCACTCCCCGGCACGCTGCGCCAGTTTTGCAGTTTGCCACAAGTTAATTTTGCAAGGAGAAATATGGTCATGGTAGAGGTTTCGGCTCAAATGGTTAAAGACCTGAGAGACAAGTCGGGCGCCGCGATGATGGATTGCAAGAAGGCACTTGTTGAGTCTGGTGGAGATTCCGAAAAGGCTTTCGAGATTCTGCGTCAAAAGGGTGTTGCCTCCGCCAGCAAAAAAGCTTCGCGTGCTGCCTCTGAAGGACTTGTCGTCGGGCAAGTTTCTAAAGATGGTAAGAGTGGAGCCCTTGTTGAAATCAATTGCGAAACAGACTTCGTTGCTCGCAACGAAGAGTTCGTACAGTTGACCAAGGACCTCGCAGAAGCCGCTTTGACTTCCAAGTCTGATTCGGTAGAAGCACTGCAAAAGCAGACTATCAAAGGCACATCAGTTGCTGACACTATGACAGCTGCGATCGCAAAGATTGGTGAAAACCTGATCCTTCGTCGCGTTGCTGTTCAGGACCTGGGCGGAAAAGAAGGCATCATCGGTCTATACGTCCATGCTTTGGGCGGAAAGATGGGTGCCATCGTAGCCATCGAAGCAGACAAGAGAATCGATGCTGAAAAAGCAGCAGGCTTCTCCAGAGACATTGCAATGCATATCGTCTCTGCCAAGCCAGCGTTCGTCAGCAAGAACGAAATTCCTGCCGAAACAATCGAAAACGAACGTCGCATCGAAGCCGGTAAACAAGACTTGGCTGAGAAAAAACCAGAAATGCGCGACAAAATCGTTCAAGGTCGTATCGACAAGATTTTTGCTGAACGCTGCTTGAACGAACAACAATTCGTTAAAGACCCAACTCAGACCGTAGCCAAGTTCTTGGCTGCCCAAGGTAGTGAGCTAGGTGCAAAGCTTGAAGTTAAGAGCTTCGCGCTTTTCATCCTGGGCGAATCCCAAGCCGATTCCAACGGAAAAGGCGAAGAATAGTCCCAGTCTGTGATTCTAACGAAAGCCGCTTCCTACGGGAGGCGGCTTTTTCTTTGCCTTTTGGCAATATTATCGATTGAGCTTACTGTTTGCCTATGCGGGAGTAGCGATTGGTGGATTAGTTGATATATTGATGCGGCTAATGTGATGTCAATTTTTGCACAGCCCTGGCGGGTTTCAGGCACTGATGAGATTGCACAACTGGAAGGTAAGGTGTCGAAAGCGGTATCATGCCTGTTAAATTGCACAGCCTCGAGGTCACTAAGCCACATATGTCAGGCGCGAAGGAATCCCTAGTGGTAAAAGAAGAAGAAACCGGCAAAAAGTTTGACCCGGTCTACAAGCGCATTCTGCTCAAATTGAGCGGAGAAGCGTTAATGGGCAATGAGAAGTTCGGCATCGCCCCTGATGTCATCGGACCCATCGCGGACGAGATAATGCACGCTCAGGCGCTCGGCATTCAAATTGCGATCGTAGTGGGCGGGGGCAATATCTTCAGAGGCGTTCAAGGTAGCGCCTGGGGCATGGACAAAGCGGCAGCAGATTATGTCGGCATGCTCGCTACGATTATGAACTGCCTCATTTTGCAAGAAGTTTTACGTTCCAAAGGCGCGCAAGTTAGAGTGCAGACCTCAATTGCAATGCCGTCAATTGCAGAACAATTTATTCGATTGCGCGCAATTCGACATTTGGAGAAAGGGAGAATCGTTATTTTCGGCGGCGGTACAGGCAATCCGCACGTCACTACAGACACCGCTGCTGCCCTGAGAGCCGCTGAAATCAAAGCTGATTCGGTATTGATGGCGAAGAACGGTACAGACGGCGTGTATGACGATGACCCAAGAAAAAATCCCCACGCCAAAAAAATCGAAAGAATTAGTTTTGAGAATTTGATCAGACAAGGTCTCAAAGTTATGGACCCAGCTGCAGTCTCAATCTGCAAAGAAAACAATATTCCGATTATTGTGTTCGATTTTGCTAAATCAGGCAGTATCGAGCGTATCATCGGCGGAGAGAAAGTAGGAACACTTATTGGAACGCGTGTTGGAGGAGCAGTATGAGTACGGATACTGAAGTGCTTTCATCGGCTGAAGAGCGGATGAAAAAGGCGATCGTCAATTTGAACGGTCAATTTCAAACTATCAGAACGGGTCGCGCTAACCCCTCAATTCTCGACAGAGTAACTGTGGAATACTACGGCTCCGAAACTCCACTCAAGAGTTTGGCAAACATTTCTGTCCCAGACGGTCGGTCTCTAATGATCACTCCGTTTGATAAAACAGTAGTCAAAGATGTCGAGACAGCGATCCACAAGTCCGGACTCGGATTAACACCGAATTCCGATGGCACTGTGATTCGCATCAGCATCCCTGTGTTGACCGAAGAGAGACGCAAGGATCTAACTAAACAAGTCAAAAAATTTGGTGAAGAAGCTCGCGTTTCGGTTAGAAATATCCGTCGCGATGGTGCTGACGAATTGAAAAAAATGAAGAGCGCTCAAGTCTCGGAAGACGAGATCAAGCGCCTGGAAGAAAGTCTCCAGAAGCTGACGGACAAATACGTAAAAGAGATAGACAAGAACGTAAGTGACAAAGAACACGAAGTCATGGAAGTTTAAATCTGTCAGGAGGTCGCTTTAAATGTGTGGAATTGTTGGTTATCTAGGTCCTGCTAAGGCAGCGCCAGTACTTATCTCAGAACTTCGTTGCCTCGAATATCGTGGCTATGACTCTGCCGGTGTGGCAATCATTCAAGACGGTCAACTGAGCGTTTTAAAGGCTGCCGGAAAACTCGGCAATCTGGAAAAGTTGATTTCAGAAAGAAAGCCAACTGCCACAGTTGGTATTGGTCATACGCGTTGGGCCACTCACGGTGTACCAAACGATCAAAACGCTCACCCGCACCTCGATAATTCAAAAACAATTGCTGTCGTGCATAACGGCATCATTGAAAATTACGAAGAAATCAAAGAAGAATTGGCGAAAGCTGGCTACACTTTCGAATCAGATACAGACACCGAAGTGGTGGCGCATGTGATATCGCAAGAGTACGAGAAAGAACAAGATATGCTGAAGGCCATCTTCAAAGCAGTCGGGCGTCTTCGCGGTGCTTATGCTCTCGGCGTTGTCAGCCAAAAACATCCGGACAAAATTTACGCAGTTAATCAGCATTATTCATTGTCCGTCGGCTTAGGACATAACGAAAGTTTCCTCGCTTCTGACAGCATGGCAGTGAGACAGTACACAAATAAAGTGGTCAGACTAGAACAGAGTGAAGTTGCAGAAATCACCGTAGATGGTGTTCGCCTTTTTGCCTTCGACGGTAAAGAAGTGAAACGCCGTCCAGTTTCTCTCGATAGTAATCCTTATGTGATCGACAAAGGTGGCTACAAACATTTCCTACTCAAAGAAATTCATGAGCAGCCTCTGGTACTTCGTCAAACTCTGGCTAAATATTTGGTGCATCCAACCAAACCTGTCAGTTTCATCCCTCACATCACACCGCATGGCAATCAGCCTACGTCTCCTTCGCTACCTACAAATAACGAAGAAGACAATTTGTTGAGCAAAAGTTATGGTGTGCACTTGACTGACATGGAACTGAAGGGGATTGACCGCATTCAGGTCGTCGCTTGCGGAACCGCATATCACGCCAGTCTCATTGGCAAACAAATTATCGAACATCTATGCAACATTCCAGTTGCAGTAGACATCGCATCAGAAGTGCGTGGACGTCGCTTGATGGTCAACGAGAGCAGTCTAACCATTGCTGTCAGCCAATCCGGTGAAACCGCAGACACACTGTCAGCTCTAGAATCAGCCAAAAAATTGGGCTCATTCACTCTCGGTATCACTAATCGGCCAGACTCACACTTAGCGCAAATAACGCCCAATTTGATTGTCACCGAATGTGGTATCGAAGTATCAGTCGCTGCAACTAAAACTTATCTCGCACAATTGACTGCGTTTTATTTGTTGGGAATTTTCCTTGCTGAAAAGCGTGGCTCGATAACGCCTGAACAAGCCAAAGGACTGAAAACTCAGCTCAATGCTGTTCCAACTTTGCTTGAGCAAATTCTCGCCAGAGAAAGTGACATTCGCACTGCATCACTCAAATACGCTGATGCCCACGACGTCGTTTTCATTGGTCGCGGTTTGAATTTCCCGACCGCTCTTGAAGGCGCTCTCAAACTCAAAGAATTGAGCTACATTCATGCTTCAGGTTATGCAGCTGGCGAATTAAAACACGGACCGATAGCGGTTCTTGATTCGAAAGTACCGGTCGTAACAATCATAGTTCCAGGCAGCGTTTATGAAAAAACTCTGTCTAACGCACAAGAGGCTCGCGCTCGAAACGCTCAAATGATTGCAGTTGCAGTCGAAGGTGACGAGCTGGTCGCAAAACACTTCGATACGGTGTTGAGCATCCCACCAGTGGATGAATTCTTCAGCCCGCTTCTAACTGTTGTTCCGTTGCAATTGATGTCGTACTTCATTGCTGACTATCTCGGTAAAGACGTCGACCAACCTAGAAATCTCGCAAAGTCGGTTACTGTCGAGTAATTTCAGACGGAAATCAGGCTAAGCCCGAATTAATCTTGACAACCACCCTTTAGGTCCATATATTGGGTCTAGGTATCCCCATATAATAAATGTCCTTACAAATTTGCTTTAGGTCTCTTTCAAAAGAAAGTCATCAAAGCGATAAACGCAATGCATCTGCGAGGGGTCGCGCGTATGGCTTTCAACAAAAACATGGTGATGACCAACAGTCAGTACAAGATTGAATTTGCCGAACAGGAAGTTCAATTCCTTGATTGTCCGAGATGCGGACACACCAATCCTCGAAAGGCGAGAACCAATTGCGAACATTGCTCACATTTCATTCCGCACGATGAAGCCAGGCAAGACTGGACTCCCGCCAAGAAGTCTCGCTCAGATTTGTATGGCTCAGAGGGTTCAGAAGAATCTAAAGACTG
>JACMKL010000331.1 GCA_014380105.1 Candidatus Melainabacteria bacterium | reverse complement strand
GGCTTGTTTGCAGCGATCGCCCGTTAAACTAGTCAAGCTTGACCCAGGTCTGGGTGCAGAACAGCTTCAACTGTGGGCTAACATCTGTCGGCAGGCAAATAAACCCGCCTTTCTCCGCTTGCCTTCACTGCGGGAATCTTCTCAAAAGCAACAGCCAATTCGATGGCAGCTCAAGCGGCTGTTTGATCAATGTATGGCATCACTCCTGCTGCTGCTCCTATCTCCCATACTGCTGATCATCATGCTCCTGGTGTGGCAGCACCTTCCGGGTTCCTTGTTTGTTCAGGAATGGCGCGTGGGAGAGCGCGGCAAATTTTTTCAAATGCTCAGATTTCGGACGACAGTCGGGCAGACGGACAAGCTTTTGAATCGATGGCTCTCAAAGCAACCAGCTCAATATGCTCACCGAAAAGGCGCACAGACTAATTTCCTTGGTCATTGTTTGCAACGTTATAGCCTGGATGAATTGCCCCAGTTATTGAATGTGTTGCGGGGAGAGATGAGTTTGGTTGGACTGCGTCCGTTGCCGTTTGACGAAGCAGTCAATGTGCCAGCGGAACTTCAGCAACGCTTAAACGCATTGCCTGGCATGACAGGGGTCTGGCAGATTGGCGGGCGAGCGGCTCGTGTTACGTTGGATGAGTTAGTCAGTGGTGCCGACCTAAAGTACATGCAACGAGTGTCGTTTCGGCAGGATTTGACCTTCTTACTGCTCACCATACCCAGAGTGATTGCGGGGTCTGGTGTGCATTAAGACGGACAAGAGGCTAACGCAGGAACCGAATGCTTGACAAAAATCATACCGTTTGGGAAGTAGGGGCGTCACATGCAATGCTCTTATCTGCTGGACCTTGCAAACAAGAATTGCTCTAGCCAGGCTTTACGTAACGCTAAATTTTGTCAGTTTTCAATAAAGCCATCGGCACCGCTCAGTGTTTATCCTGATGTCGTTGATGGCTAGAGAAGTAAGTAGTATGAAACCAGAGACCTGCGAAACTCACGATGTGAAACGGCGCTGCGATCGCAGTCGTAACCGCTCCAAGCGGCGAGCCATTTACTGTCCTATCGATCAGTCCCATCTTGATAGCGTCAGCCCGAAATACCCTCTTTATGCCGATACGGCAGAGCACCTTCAACAACGGGGTCTCAGTCGCAAACGGGCGTTAAGCCTGATGGCAGCCCAAACGACGGTGCAGTTGGAGGGGGAATGGCTGGAAGCCTTTTGGTGTTCAGCTTGTCAGCAGCGCAACTGGTTTCATGTTCACCGCGTGAAGCCGTCTACTTATACCCTGTCACTGGCACCGGGAACCCTCTGGCAGCAGGTCAGCGGTGTGATTCACCCACACGGCAATCCATCGGTGGGTGAATTTACCAGCAGGCAGGCACGGTTGGTGACGTTCAATGGGCTGAAAGACTTTCAACGCATCGGCTAGCGATCGATGCTTAGCGCAAGTAGGCAGAGTCTCCTAGCTTTCAGGAGTGGGCTTTTGACGGTCTCTATGATCTCAGTCCCTTCACCGCACGTTCGGGTTGCTGATCTACCGGGCTGTCGAAGTATAGACCGTTTATTTCTAGCTGAACCGGATTGGATGATCAGTACTCATTGATAAGTTTCGCTTAAATGTTTTCTTTATTTATGAAAGCTGTTCTTAACATTGAGTACTCAGCATTGTGTTGAGGGTTCTCTGTTTCTAAATTGCTGTCAGTGAAATCTAATGCTGCTTAAGCGTTGATTGATTGCAGCTTTGAGTCTTTTAAATAGCGTGATACCAATTTGAATTGAAAAGACGACACATCTTGTAGGGGCAAGGCAATGCCTTGCCCCTACCCAGCGATTGGATCTGTAGCCGTC
>JACMKL010000330.1 GCA_014380105.1 Candidatus Melainabacteria bacterium | reverse complement strand
TCAAGCCGCACACGACCTGATGTCGCTGTCCAGCACTGATGGTGAGGTTTTGCTATACAACGTGCATATTTCTTCTTCCAGTCAGCGACCAATTGAATACCCGGATGATGAATCAAAACTTCCCGATGATCATTCGAAGTTATTATTTAGTATGTCCTCTCATTTGCCGGACTATGTTCGAAATGAGCTGTCGAAAGAAGGTGTGCCAGTCACTTTCAACACAAAAGGATTTGTCTTCAATGCCGATATGATTTCGGTGATCAGATTTTTGGATATCGGTACAAGACCCAGTAATCTCAGATAAAGGTGGTATCAAATGCGCGTGACGGGCAAAACTTTCTGGCTTCCAAAAAAAGGAAACTCAGATGAGGAGTGGGAAGACGCCGCGTATCCGCTCAACGATTTTGATGAGGTGACAGAAGAATTTCGATGTGCTGTTGCCGACGGAGCGACAGAGACTTCATTTGCATCAACCTGGTCTCAAATTCTTGCCAAAGGATATGTGCATGGAGAAGATCTGGAGCAGTCTCGTCAGAAGTGGCATGAAGACGTCAGAAAGAAAGATCTTGCCTGGTATGCGGAAGAGAAATTGGCTAAAGGGGCATACGCTGCCGTGATTGGCCTGAGCATAAAAAATGGCGAGAGCGGCAACACTTACTCTGCCGAAGCTGTTGGCGACAGCTGTGTCATCCACGCCCGGGATAATGAAATCCTCAACTGTTTTCCAGTCAATAACGCTGACCACTTCACCAATTTTCCAGCTTTGATTTGCAGCAATCCGGATGCGTTCGTGGATGCCGATATGAAGAAGCTTTCGTATGAAGGCAATTGGCAGGACGGCGATCGTTTTTTCCTGCTGTCTGACGCTATCGCCTGCTGGGCGCTCAGGCGGCAGGGTGAGTCCAAGAATGTTGTGGATATCTTAGACGCTATAAATACTAGGGATGATCTGGTTCGCCTGGTTGAAAGAGAGCGAGAAGAATTGCTCGATGGAAGACCATTCATGAAAAACGACGACGTTACTGTGATTTCATTAACCGTTTCTGCTTGAATTTACTTCAAGATGAGAAATATTCAATGTTGTCTGATTGGCGTTACCGCGTGATGGTTACCGCGCGTCCCTGAGAGTGGGCTGACGCTAGTTGTCAGGCGGTAGAATGACAGAGTTTTTGGGGTATACGTATTTCCCGCGAATCGCGCAATAGCGCGGCGATATAACCGTCAATTCATTTGACTCCGGATGAGCTCGGCCATACTGTGGGACTGGCGATAAATTTAATTGGTCCACGACGTTTAGTGGGCTTCCCTTGGCGGCGAAATTTTGAGAAGGCTGGGCATTCGATAATGAAGCAAACGTTTCAGGCGTGTTTGGGCTGGATGGAAAAGGAACATGCAGATAGTCACAGAGAAATATCTGCATTTACTGACCAGGATCACCTTAATGGAAATCGAGATAGGCTGAATAAAAACAGGCAGCGCACCGCAGAGATAGATGCGGCGAAGGTGCTAGCGACATCAGAGCAAGCGGATGTAAAACCGCAGCAGACCTCGCTTGCCGAGAAATTATTAGCGCCGAAAAAGAAAACTAAACAGTTTGACTTTACACCTAAAGTTGACGTTGTTGAGACAACTGAAATTGTCTCATCTGTCATTTTCGATAATCACTTTGTTGATTCATTTATAGAACTTTCAACAAATTACGATGCAAACAGCCACGTGGAATCTGCGGCGCAAGCGGCTCCAATCGAATCGCAACAAATACCTCAAGAATGGTCAGGGGGTCTCTCAGCTACTCTCGGTCGAAAGGCGAAAAGCCAGTCTATGTCTTCGACCAATGAATCTCTGAGTGGCGCACAGAGTGCTTTGTCTCGCTGGTTCAAAAATGCTAATAGCGTCGGACAAGATGCCTGGGGCGAGCATATCAAAACGAAATTAAGAGCTAAGGATAATCTCACGAGCTACAACAGCGAGCTAGGCATTGATGAAACACCTGATGCTGAAAGTTTTATCGAGTTCAATTCTTCTGAAGATGAGCAAGTAATTGATGAAATTCAAACATCTTTCGAACCTGATTCAGAAACTGCCGTAAATATTCTCGCCACAGACACAACTTCGACTGCGAGCATTCGCTATTTGCCGTCTCAGAGAACGGCACGCAGGCTGTCTTCAGCATTTGCGCCAGTGAAGAGAATCGAGAGAATAGAACTCCCTGTTCAAGAAATTGTTGCTACTTCAATAATTGAAACGACTGAAAACTCATATTCTTTTTCACCAGGCGAATCGATTTGCCTGAGTGTCGATGACATAATCGGCAATACTGATTCGACTCAATCTTCAAGCTACAACCGATTACACACGCAAAATACTTCGTTTGAAGCAGTCTGTGTCTTTGATTCCGAAGACCATTCCAAACTCTCGTTCGTTGCCAGTGACGACATGAGAATGGAGCTCGACTCACTCTTCAATATCGATCCACTTTCATCGTCTCAATTTTCCAGCATTGCTGTTTTTGAAGATTCCGATGAGGACCTCGAAATTCCAGCGATCGGTGGCAAGCCGTCACGTCAAAAAATTAAGGGCACTTCGCGATCGCGCAAAACTCAATCACGTCGAGAAAAGCGCAGCAAGAAGCGCGTTTCCGAAAGTCTCGCTGTAATCTAGACAAGTCGAATAGAATCAAACTTCAGCGTCGAGGCTCTCATGGGTCTCGACCTTTTCTTTTCGGAATTTTGTTAGCAGTGCATCGAAGGCGATGTATACGACCGGCGTGATGTACAGCGTTAGTACCTGAGACACGACCAATCCTCCCACTACTACTAGTCCGAGTGGGCGTCTGGTGTCGGCGCCAGCACCGTGTCCGAATGCAATTGGTAGCGTCCCCATCAGAGCAGCCATCGTTGTCATCATGATGGGACGGAAACGGACGATACAGGCTTTGTAGATTGCGTCTGCAGGAGCCATATTCTGGTTGCGTTCTGCATCAAGGGCGAAGTCGATCATCATGATGGCGTTTTTCTTGACGATACCGATTAGCAGAATCAGTCCAAGAAATCCATAGATGTTCAAGTCTATGTTGAATATCATCAAGGTGAGAAGCGCGCCTAATCCGGCTGCTGGTAGCCCGGACAGGATGGTGAGCGGATGTACGAAACTTTCGTACAACATGCCGAGAATTACATAAATGATAACTGTGGCGAGTAATAGTAACCATCCCATATTTTGGAACGACGACTGGAAGGCTTGTGCCTGTCCCTGGAAATTTACGCTGACCTCTGGTGATACCACAGTTGGCGCCATTGCTTCGATGCGCTCAACTGCTTGACCAATTGAAAATCCGGGCTTGAGGTTGAATGAAATCGTCGCTGACGGGAATTGTCCTAAGTGGTTAATAGCCAGAGGTCCTGTGCCGGGTGTCATTTCGGCTAGAGCGCTAAGTTGGACCATTTTTCCGTTGCTTGAATGCACATACAATTTTGAGAGTTGCACCGGATCTCGCTGATATTTTGATTCCAATTCCATCAAAACTTTGTACTGGTTTGATGGTGCATAAATTTGTGATACCTGACGTTGTCCGTATGCGCTTGCCAGTGTCTGTTCTACTTGTGACTGAGTGATACCCATGGCTGCGGCCAGACCGCGATTCACTTTGATATCAATCTGCGGAGTCGTTGTTTGAACGTCCGTTGTAACGTCTGTAATTTCGGTAATTGTCTCCATCTTCTTGCGAAGCGCTTCAGTCGATGCGTAGAGCTTTTCTGATTCAGGGGACATTAATGTGACCTGGTATGAGCTTTTCGAAGATTGCCCACCAATTCTGATGCTTGGTGGCACTTGTAAGAAAGTATTGATGCCAGGGATTTGAGTGAGTTTTGGTCTGAGGTCTTTGACGATTTCGTCAGCCTTCTTGTGACGTTCTTCAAAAGGTTTTAGTGAAATAATCATGCGTCCGGCATTGGTCGAGTTTCCTCCAACACTAGACATTACGCCTTGAATTGCTGGATGCTTTTCTACAACGGCGGCTACTTTCTTCTGATGCTCCGACATGCTGTCGAATGAAATATTCTGCGCGGCTTCTGTCGAGCCCGAAATTTGTCCTGTGTCTTCACTCGGCATAAAGCCTTTTGGGACAATTGTAAAAAGGTATGCGGTGAGTAGCGTCGCTATCACGAGGCTGCTTAAAACGACCACCGGATGGCGCAACGCAACCTTTAAAGAATCATCATAGCGCAATGCTAGCCAGTCCCAGAAGTGCTCCATAACATTGAGCATTGGAATATTTGATTCGATTTTTTTGGCGTTGAGCCAGCGGCTTGCTAGCATTGGTGTGAAAGTCAATGACACGACGCCAGAAATCAAAATTGCGATAGATATAGTCACTGCAAATTCATTGAATAGCCGACCGACAATGCCACCCATCAATAGAATAGGGAGAAATACCGCCACCAATGACAGTGTCATGCTTATAACAGTGAAAGAAATTTCTGAAGTTGCTTCAATGGCAGCCTTAAATGCAGGTTTGCCCATTTCAATATGTCGCACGATATTTTCCAATACAACAACCGCATCGTCCACGACGAAGCCTACAGACAGTGTTAATGCCATTAGCGAGAGATTGTTCAAGCTAAATCCAAGCAAATACATGGCACCGAAAGTTCCGATAATTGATGTTGGAAGTGCCAAACTTGGAATGACTGTGGCAGGTATATTTCTCAAAAATAGAAATATAACTGCCACTACCAGTCCGATTGTAAGTAGAAGAGTAAATTCCACATCCTCAATAGACGATCGGATTGAAGTGGTTCTGTCATAAAGTATGTCCATTGTGACAGAGCCTGGAATCTGATTTCGCAGATTAGGCAGCACGTTTTTGATGGCGTCTACAATTTCAACTGTGTTGGTGCCGGGCTGTCGCATGATGGCAAGGACAATGGCGCGCTTGCCGTTGTACCAGCTTGCCACCTTGTCATTTTCCACGCTGTCGCTAACTTTCGCTATATCGGCAAGTTTGATCGGCGAGCCATTGCGATAGGCAACAACCAAATGTGAAAATTGCGTCGCGTCTTTTAATTGACCATTGGTGCGGAGCATGTACGCAGTTTGCGGTCCGTACAAGGTTCCGGCTGGTATGTTGA
>JACMKL010000329.1 GCA_014380105.1 Candidatus Melainabacteria bacterium | reverse complement strand
GCTCTTTAGTTGCGTGAATCTTACTAGCGCTTCGTCGCCAATTTTGGTTCCATGAAGATCAAGCTTTTGAAGGAATTTTTGCTTGCACAGATTGTCAACGCTACTGAGGTGGCTATTCCGAAGAGTAAGTTGCAATAAGTTGGATTTATTAAAGTACGCGAGCCCGGCATCTGTTATTTCCGAGTCACAAATGTCTATTACTTGAGCACCAGGGTAATCTTGAAATGCCCTCAAGGAATTGTCGTTAAGTATTGCTCTCGCCTTAAATCGATTGGTGCCAGTCGCAATATTAGGCTTGAAAAAATTTGACAACTCATCATCATACCCTTGAGGAGTTTTCGGCTTGTTCAGAGGAATCTCCACAACTTTGGGCACCACTGGCTTTGGCTGTGAATTCATCAATAAAGCAGCAACTGTCAAAAGCGAAGACATCACTGCAACGGCTATTAAAATTAAAGCTAAACTGAGCGGCTGCATAGTTAATTCGTCGTGCTTTTCAGACTCTTTCGGTGCCGGAGCACTTGTCTTAAAAGCCCTGTCTTCCTTCACCACGAGCGGTTTGTCCGAGCGCAGTGCGGCTAAATCAATTGCCACCAATCCCAAATTCTGGCATCGATCTTCAGGTCGTTTCGCCAACATTGTGCGTACGAGTTCTTCGAGTTTTGCGGGAAATTCTTTGCCCAAAGACGCTTCTCGCAACGTTGGTATTTCAGCAGATTGATGCTGCATCATCGTCATCAACGCGTTTTCACCAACAAATGGTGGTGTTCCTGTCAAACCCTCGAAGATCACACAGCCGAGAGAATAGATATCCGAACGATGATCTATCTTTCCTGAATTGCATTGCTCCGGGCTCATGTAGAGTGGGCTTCCGAAAACGTCGCCGGTCTTTGTCAGAGCCTGCACATTCTCGTGTTCGCCACCGGCTATTTTTGCAATTCCAAAATCCAGGATTTTGACGTAGCTATTGTCATCGAGGCGCTCGCTTAAGATCATTATGTTGCTAGGTTTGATGTCGCGATGCACAATCCCACTCTCATGCGCATGCGCGAGACCCAGACAGGTTTGCACAAAAATGGGAATTGCGTCATCGATTTCCAGACTGCCTTTACTTGCAATTAAACTGGCAAGAGTGGTGCCCTCAACAATTTCCATCACCAGAAATGGCGTGCGCTCATCGAGCAGCCCAAAATCATTTACCGAAATTATATTCGGGTGATCGACAGCAAATGATGCGCGTGCTTCATGTTCAAAACGCTTGATCGAAAGGTCTGAAAGAAATTGCTTGTCGATTGTCTTAAGGGCAAACTCTTTCTTGAGAAATATTTGCTCGACCCTGTAGACGATTCCCATGCCGCCTTTCCCGAGCACATCAATTAAACGATAGCGCCCCCCAATCACCTGATTGGTCGCAAAGTCACTACCCGCGCTCAGCTCCTGATCGTTAATTGCGGAATCACGATCGTGGGCACTTGAATAGGTTTTGTCATAAGGGTTCATTATGGGTCAAGGATAACAAACGGCAGATCTCTTTCGACAGCTGCTTTCCAAATTGATTCAGCAATTTTGAGAGTATGCATATTGGACGAGTTGTCAGTGATTAACCATTTAGGCAATTCACCATTTTCAGTCAGGCGGTCCTTAATGAAAGCAGGGTCTGCGTTTTCGAATAAGACTTGACGATTACGGCGGAGGACGCCGAAGCCTACAACTGTTGGATTATTGAGCTTGATTTCATTGTGCTTCGCGATTGGGGCGCCGTTTTCTTCATGAGTGAAGGCTTCAGTGATAGCCTTTTGGGTTTGCATGATAGAACTATTCGGTCCGACTTCTGAGCGTAATTCATCGAGCGAATCAAAGCCCAGAACGCGTTTGCGGTGGGTAGCCAGCGAGCCAAACTTGCCGCCGGCGCTCTTTGTTCCGAGCATGCGGGCATTGCGGTCGATCTGAGCGGCGAACAAATTACCTTTGTTGCTGTCCATCCAATCACGAGCGAGCTTTACGTGCCCTTTCCAGGCGATCGAAGTGCCGGTGCCGAGATTATCACGGTAAGCTTGAGAAACGTGCTCAGGAGGGGCAGCAACTAGCGCTACCAGGTCTGGTTTGGACTGATAGAACTGCTTGCTTGTTGGCGTGACTAATGAAGCAGAAATTGAATATTCCGGGGATTCAATCAAGGCGAGTTGTTTTAAGAAATTGTCGCCGAGTTCATGTGAGTAGTGTCCTAATAGAGCATAGTCGCCCTTCATCGAATGAATTCCGAAGCGGTCAGGCACTTCACTGGTCAAAATTGGGACTAAATTTTGATTCAAACCTTTGGCTGTTTCGCGAGTGATACGACCAATTTCGTGCAATTCACGGGCGACGTTAGGCTGCCAGAGATTGGAAGTTGCATTGATTGATTTGATATCGGCTTCGTTGAATATTTGCAACTGGGCGATGGCATTTGGATTACGGTAGAAAGTCGACAAATCATACTGATAGTCTGAATCTCCCGCCATCTTCTCAGAAGTCTTGGTGGTTGGGTCAAAACTCATCTCGCGGTGACGGCTGATCAAACTGGCAATACGCTGAGTGCGAACTGGAGAATAACCAAGAGTGCGAAGAACACCCCACGACATGTTTGCAGACGCCCATTCATGGTCAGGATCAGACTTGGCAGCACGCTTGCCTACGTCATGAAGGAGAGCGGCCCACAAGACATTTGTCTGGTCTTTTGGTGACAAACGATTGAAATCCGGATGTTCCATAGTGTGTTTAACAACAAGTAGAGTATGAGCGTGAAGCGGGTATTCATGCCCACCATGCTGTGGACGTCCCACCATTCCACCAGCGGTTTCGTGGTCACCAAAAATGGCAGGGAAAAGTTTTCCGAGAGCTCCGTCGCCCATTAATTTGTAGAGCGCAGTAGTTGGCTCTCGAAGCGCAGACTCGGTCTCCTTGCGAAGAACAGCGCGCTCAGCGTCAGACAAACCAACGATTTTTGGCATGCGCAAATCCGGGATTGCAATCGAATTTGCTTCATCAAACATAGTCGAACGCTGCAATGCTGCAACATCACGAGTGGTGGCAAGACGCCAGGAGTAGTCGCGGTGCGTGTCGAACATTGCGTTCTGAATTGGTTTTAAGAAAGTACTCTCTAACATCGCATCATCGCCTGAAGCTAGGCGTCTAGCGATGACGAATGCCAATTGCAGCTGTGGCGACGGTGTTGATGAGTTGTCCGAGACATGCGCTCTTTCTGACAAAACCATATCTCTCAAAGTTTCGATTGACTGCATTTTTTCAGCACGCGACTGGTTGCCGATTACTTTGTCGAGAAAAGCTGGAACAGGTCCATGATTTGAATACCAGTCATTTGGACCATACTCAGGTGACGCCGCCACTTTGATTGTTTCCAAAAGATTGCCGGATTCGTACCACTGCTGAGCAACTTTAGCGAGGTGCCGTGATTCATGTTGCATCGGCATCTCTTCGGCATTTTTGGCAATTTCGCGGATCACTTCAGGGTGACGAGCCACCATCAAATCTGCAACAGCTTGATCTTCAGCATGGAAAACCAGTTTGCTCAACTGAGCGACATCAAGCTTGGCGGTTAGTTGCTCTTTGACGAGTTGAGGAATATATTCCTGAGTGGATTTTTCATCGAAGAATTCCGGAAGCTTGCCCCACCATTGGCGGATTGCAGGAATATCGGCTGGTTGGGCGTGAGCGATAGCAGTTTTGAAAGTGCTTTCCATCCATGCCGCTTTATCCGCAAGTGGCAAGTCACTGTGGGCATAAGTCGGGAAATCTTCGAGCAGTTTTTGACGAGTATCTCCTGTAGTTTTTGCCATGATTGCCTCAATCACTTCCGGGAAATGTTTTCCAGGAACCGAGGCGACTGCCGAAAACAGAGAGCCCTGAGTGGGGAAATTTTCAATTGCATGCTTTGTGGCTGCCAGTCTATCGGCAGCAGGCAAATGTTCGATCGCGTAGATCAATTGTGAGCCGTAGACTTTCGCATCGAGGTTGGCGATTTCTTGCCAGGCACGGGAGCGTTCGCCCAACGGCAAAGTTTCAATCGCGCCACCAAGACCTTTTTGCACGGTTTCGGCTTCCCACCAGGAGCGGCGTGGTCGATAGAAGCCAGTTGTTCCACCCAATGACGAACTAATTTCCGGCAGAGGCTTGGAATTTTCAAGCATTTTATTCCAGAGGTCGGTGCGGAATTCTTCAGGCACACTCTTGAAGGCAGCGACGGCTGCGTCCGAAGAAAGTGGTGAACGAACAGCGATTACTTTCTCGAGCGCTTCTCCTCTGTCGTGGCGCGGTAATAAAGCGATTTGTTTGACCACTTCATCGCGGATGACGTCTTGTGAGTGCCCCTTTCCGGTGCGTCCCCAGGCTAATTGCCAGGCAGCTGTAATGTCCGCTTCCGGCAAAACCGACAAATTGCGAACGGCGGCGTCCGATGTGCGCTTCTCCTGGAAGGCTTGCTGCCAGAGTTCAAAACGGCTGCCGCGAGCCATGTGTGCCAGTGAGGCGACAAACAAATCTTCGGGCGATTTTTGAACCAACTCTCTTGTTGCCTTATCCAGGAATTCTGGAGCAACGAGTTTATTTACGTATTTAGAGGTCTCATAAGAATTAGTCGGGTCTGACTCGGGAGTCTGCAAAGTCAGTTTGAAATTTAGTGCATGTCTCCAGGCGTACTCGCGCTCGTTGGCTGGCAAATCTTTGATTGAGTTAAGTGAAATCTGGCGCACAAAGTGATCGTCGCTATGTGCCATTAAACGCCAGGCTTCGCCGCGCTTGCCAGCATCGAGGTGATGCAAACTTTGCGCTGTCAGTAAGCGAATTTGTGGTGCCGCATCTTTCAAACCGTTGCGGAAGATTTCACCTTTCGCCCAGGCTGGTGCAAAAGAAATGCCATTCAAGCCACTAACTTTTTCAGCTGCATTGAGTCCGCTCCAGCCGCGAGCAATCTGGCTCCACTCGCCGGTAGAGCGACCCTTGGCGGAATTACGATCGTAGCTTGCTTGATTGCCGAATTCGACTTCCGGGACAAAGCCAACTTTAGAAGCTACTGCTTTCTCAAAATCAGCTCGCCATACTTGTTCGTAGGTCCGACCGTCGGCCACTTTTAGGCTCGGAACCAGTGCCTCGACCGCACCTGCGCTCTCGGCTGTCGCCCGTTTGCCGGTTTCCACCAAAATGTCGCTTTCGCCTTTTATCGCTCTGGCTTCGCTTTCCAGGCGGAGCGCGCGATAGGCGTCCCAGGCTTGATTATTTTTGCCGCCTTGGACAAGCACTCCGACCTGGTCATAACCGGCTCTCAGGCGTGAGGCGACTGTGCTGTGAATCGCTTCGTGACCGAGCTTTTCGGGACCGGCGTTGTCGGCAATTCTTACCAGGTTGGATTTTGGTGAAAAATTGAGCTGACCGGGCTGTTCTTGAACGCGTGCCCAGCTATCGTTGATGGTGGATTTGAAGGTTGGGGAAGCAAAAGCATTGTCGGCGGCATTTTCGCTGCGGGCGCCAAATTTATTTTCAGCGTAGCGCTCGATCGGAACGCCAAAACCCAGTCCGCGGCTGGCGCGGTCGGCTGCAGTGACGATGCCACGCTGCATGTGCGGAAGGGCGGTGTTCATGAATCCACCGCTCACGCTTGATTCGACTAATTCTTGTTTGGTCGGCAATTCGCCGGTCGCTATGAAACGCGAAACACTCTGCTGAACCGGTCCGCCGATTGCGCCAGTGATTGCTTGCAAGGGCAGCTGGGCCGAAAGATGGAAGCGTTTTGCAAACTCATTGCCTCTGCCAAAAACAAAGAATCCGGCTGCGCCTCCGGCGGCGTTTCCGAAGTGGGTCTCGCCCGCTCTTGTATCGCGCAGACCGTCAAAAGCTGCTGCACCAACGACCTGCGCGGCTGTTTCACTCTTCAAAAAAGTGGCGGTCATGCCGGTTGCTTCGGCGCGTGCACCGGCACTTCTCATCAAAGACCCGGCGCCTTTTCCTGCCAGCGCGTAAGGAATTACTGCACCCAAACCGCCGGAAGCCGTTTGTACAAACCAGCTTGGGGTGAGAAATTCAGCTGGACGAACTTCTAAGTGGCTAGATTTGGAGACCAGGTCTACATGAGCGATAGCCTGGCTGGCGGCGTTGACTGGCTTGCCTATCACGTTGACTGCGACATTCCATGGCTCGACCGCTAAGGAATTAGCGAAAGGCTTGCCGACATTGTCGCCCAACCAATCAACGAGCCCCTCGGATTTCTCTTCGGGGCTGGCTTGCGGTTTGTCGGCTGATGCAAGTGGATTATCGAGCATAAGTGAGCCGCCGCGCGCACTCTCAGATTGGAGTCCGCGGGCGATATGAGATTTCTGTGAGGGGCTAACTTCTCTATTGTGCATATACACACAGAGGACGTCAGTGGGGAAATTCCCATACCTTTAGCTTTAATAGAGAAACTAGCCCGGGCGAAACTCAATGCCGCTTTCTGTTTTTACGGCAATCCTGGTATTTTCAAAATTAGCGCGCCCCCATTTTGAAACTTCCTTGAGCATGGCGACGGCGCTCAGACCTTTTTCGGTCGCTGAATATGCCATGCGTAGCCGATGCGAACCGTATGGCGCCTTTTGAATTAAACCGGCTTTCTCCAATTTGTGCAGACGGTCGGTCAAGACATTCGTGGAAATTTTCTCGGGAGATTCCAAAAATTCTTCAAAGCGAGTCTTTTCGAAAAAAACTATGTCGCGCAAAATCAACAAAGTCCACTTGTCGCCGATGAGATCGAGCGTGCATGCAATTGGGCAATCAGATCTGCGAGTCATACGATAATCTTCGTTTACAATCAACAGTGTCGCGGCACCGTCGGCGATGCCATTTTTCGAGAATTCAGACAGTTTTTCTGCGACCAATTATTCTTTGACGAAATCAATCACGGTTTGGATGACCGCATCATCTTTCAGAACACCACGATGACCAAGCTGATTTACACTCACAAAACGACTACCAGACCAGGCTTCGGAGATATTCTTCGATGAAGCGATCGGGATTACCGGATCATCAACTGAATGTATGATTAGCGCAGGCAGTTGAAAGTTTCCCACCACATCCAGGCTTTTAATCGCTGTGCGCACGCCCAAATCATGCAATTCTTGAATGAAAATTTCGAGATGGTCGTCTTCCAATCCACGATATTTCGCAAAGCGTCGAGCAGCATTTTCGTAATTTTCGGGCGACGCCAGCATGATTGCCTTGTCGACATTCAATCCGCGAGTCAACGCAATTTGAGTTGCGGCACATCCTACTGAATGAGCAACCACGGCCTTAAAATTGCCAAAGTGCTCAGCCACAGCGACAATTCCGTCTGCGAGTTGATCGAGACTGGCTGTCTCACCGGTCGATTCACCGTGAGCAGGCAAATCAATAGCGACTGCACAATAGTCGTTTTCGACAAATGCAGAGACGTACTTGAACATGTCTGTCTGATTAGCTGCCCAACCATGAACAAGCATAACAAGCGGTCCTTCGCCCCAGGAGCGGACGGACAGATGACCGTCATTGTGCGAAATAAGCCTATGCGTTTCGGGATGGTCGGTCTTAGGTTTGCGAACAACCTTTCGCGGACCGCCCGGCGTCAAATACTCAATTGCCAATTTGCGTATATCGATTTCTGTTATTAGCTCCAAAATCACCTCCGCAAGATTACCGTGCGACAATCATAACACGTAACTTGCAAGCTACAAGTCACAGGCAATAAGCGGTTATCTGCGGCGTACGACTAAATGATTCTTCTAGGTCGCTGGGTTATTCGTACAAGAAAGGCAGTTTCCTCGATGGGCAGGTTAAGCACAACACACTTAGGTAATACGATCTTCAGATGGTTATTTTTGAGTGGCAATATGTGATTACGCTCAGATTTCAAATTTGTTTGCAGAGTGACTGTTTATGCGAATTTCGACAATTGTAGTGAAAATCGAAAAAACATTGCGCATATGTATTTGATGTTGAAAGCATTCACTGAGGGTTTTCTGCATTAAGCAATACTAGGCAGGGAAGCTGTGCTTGACATAAGCACCAGCTCTTAACACTGTGTTATACCTAAAGAAGTTGGTATCAAATTCGGTTACTACAAATTTCTGCGAATTCTCATTACATGCAAGCAAGAACTGAATCACACAACTCGTATCATGGGACAGCGCCTGTTCTCAGAGTACGAATTCACAAATCTACGAAAGAAAAGCATGCGAATCTAATGCCTGCTATTGAAAGCAAAAAAACAGAAACATTATTTGCAGATGCTAATAATTCCGCAATTGCCTGCACCGCCGGTAGAGTCAATCTCGATTGGATCCCCGACGACCTCATTTTCGATTAGCGCTGCAGGCTGGTTTTCAAGCGAATGCACAAGAAAACCTCTTTCTCAAAGAATGTAAGTTAGTCAAAAACTAGCAAAGCCGCGCGACCCTTCGAAAGGTCCGCGGCTCAAACGTTTTGCACAAAAGCCTGATGACAAGCGGAGAACATCTCGCTTGAGCTGCGTGACTTGTATTTATTACGCTTTGCTCTTTTTTAGACTATGAGGTCAAGAATACACATAGTTCTTATTTATAGAATTTCCAAGTTACTTACCTTCCTCTCTTCTGTTTCTCTTAAATCTAAAAACTCTCAAACGCTCTCAACCAAACTGTTTTCTCAACGCTCTCCTTTTGTCTGCGCCTGCGCCCGACGAGAGAAGAAAACTGTTAATCAGGTCCTATGGAATAACATCAAAATCAGGGAACTCAAAAATGACAAGCCCAATAACACACGCGCTGCGTAAAGGCGAAGTGGGCGAGCTGAACGTGGTGTTCGGAAGTGGAGGAACGAAGGCTGTTCTGGCTGGTGCCGGATCGATTATCGCCTTCGAGCTCGCCGGTCTCAAAAACTTTGCCACCATTGGAGGTGCCAGCGGCGGAAGCATTCCGGCTGCACTTCTAGCCAGCGGAGCATCTGCTTCACAAATTCTGGCGCACGCCCTCAAGACTGACTTTACCAGCCTGCTTACCGCCAAGACAGGTAAAATCCGGCAAATACTTGCACTGCTGATGAAGTATCGCTACGAGCAAACACGCCCAATCAAGGGTGTTTTCTCAAGTGAAAAACTCGGCACATTCGTCTCAGCTCTAGCGACTAGTTGGCCGGATAAATTCTGGACTGCGGCAAGCGCTGAGCAGGGTTTTGTGTTGTTCACCAAACACGGCGCACATCGATTCGGCGTCGGCACCCATCCTGTACAACTAGCTTCAGAACCTGTTGCAGTCGGAATGGCTGTCAGGGCATCCTGCGCAATTCCGGGCGTCATCGACTCGGTAAGCTACCAGGGTGAGCCGCTCTTCGATGGTGCATTTACCGAGTTTGGTGAATGTCCCGTAGACCTGCCTGTGCAACACTTCGGTGTGCGCAAATCTGACATTTTCGCGCTCGATATCAGCGAAGAAATCGTCAAGAAAAATCGCTGGCTACGCATTCTCTTCCACATTTTTTGCGGCGGAAGGTGCGTGTCCATCGACGCTCCTCACCCAGAGGCAAAAGATGGTTTGATGCTGGCTCAGCCGGCAATCAGTGGATTTCACGCGCTGGAATTCACTTTGAGTCTCGACCAGAAATGGCATGCAGTTGTACAAGGTTTCGCCTCCACTGTCGAAGCCCTTGACCGAGGTGGTCGACTGCCAGCCGAAAACAGAGACTTTGTTTTATCGTTGAAAAACCTTTTGGCAGCCGTTGATGTGAGCACTGTTCGCAAACGTCAATTCGCCAAACAAATTCAAAAAGTATTCCAATCAAAAGCCCCCCAAATTTTGGCTTAAATGTGGAACACTTGAGGAGAAGAATAATATGAGCCTTAGCAAAAAAGTACTTAAGTATCTGCTCTACCCGCTGGTTTACCGGTATGTTTCTATGCCCGGAAAAAGCTATGCAGGTCCGCTGCCATTGATGGGTCACAAACTTGATCAATTGCGCCTCCGCCTCAATGAGCACGTTGACACACTGGCAGTCGGCATCGGCGAGCGCAGCATCGGCAACTACGAAGGCATGCTTCGAGCTGTCGAGTACATCGAAAGTTCTTTCCGTCATCTCAATCTCAAAGTCGAGCGTCAGGACATCGTCTTCGATGGCAAAGTGATGCCCAACCTGATTGTCGAAATTCGCGGCAAATGGCGCCCCACCGAGATTGTCGTTGTCGGCGCCCACTATGACACAGTCAACAACACTCCGGGAGCCGACGACAACGCCTCTGGTGTTGCCGCTCTGCTCGAACTGGCCCGCGCCTTCTCGCGCCGCGACAATCACCGCACGGTGCGCTTTGTGGCTTTCGCCAACGAAGAACATCCGGGCGGCACCTGGGACCAGATGGGCAGCTATGCGTATGCAAAACGCTGTCGCGAGCGGGGAGAAAATATCGTCGGCATGCTGTCGCTCGAGATGCTCGGCGTTTTTTCCGACGAGCCTAACTCGCAACATTACCCGTCGCCTTTCAATCTGTTTTATCCGACCACCGCCAATTTCCTGGCTTTCGTCGCCAACGCTCGCTCGCGAAAATTCGTACGCCGGTGCGTGGGAAGTTTCCGCAAGCATGCGCAACTGCCCTCCGAAGGCGTCAACGCGCCAGAAATCATCCGCGACATTGGACGCTCGGATCACTGGGCTTTCTGGCAGTTTGGCTATCCTGGCGTGATGGTCACTGACACTTCTAATTTCCGGTACCCGCTGTACCACACACCAAAAGACACGGTGGACAAAATCGACTTCACGCGCATGACGCTTGCAGTCGCCGGCATCCGCCACGTCATTGAGGACCTCGTAACTGCATGAAACCACTTATCGGTTTGAACGTCGATGTTGACGTCACCAAGCCGGACAGAGTGCGCGTAGCCAGACTTTACTATGAAGTGATTGAGAAGGCGGGTGGCATTCCGGTGCTGATTCCGCCTTCGAAACCAGCTGTCATGCGCGCTCTTCTCGACCGGCTCGATGGTGTCCTTCTGATCGGAGGTCGTGACTACGACCCGACAATCTATGGCGAAACGCCGCATGCTGAGGCTGCTTTGCTCCATCCGGACAGAGATAAGTTTGACCGCATGCTAGCGAAAGAAGCCATCAAACGCAACCTGCCTGTGCTCGGAATCTGCGGCGGTCACCAGCTGATTAACATCGTGCTTGGTGGCTCACTAATTCAGCACATTGCTGACGCGCTCACACTGTCCACGGTTATTCATCGTGGCAACGGCAAACGTGTTCATCATCCGGTTGACGTAACTCGAGGCAGCAAGCTCGCTTCCATCTACAAGACTGAAGTGATCGCGTCGACAATCAGTTCGCATCATCAGGCTATAAACAGCCTGGGACGAGGATTGAAGGCAGTCGGCTTTTCGTCCGATGGCATTATCGAAGCGATCGAGCATGTCCGCAAATATTTCGTAGTCGGCGTGCAGTGGCACCCCGAGCACGATTACGCCGGCAACGCTCGACTGTTCCGCGCCTTCATCCAAGCGGCGAAGAGCAAGCAATAACTCGAATTCATCTCCAAATGCATCAGACGTGAGAGCCCGCAGGCTGAGCCCGGGCCCTCACGCTTAAACGGTCCAAGGACTTTTGCCCATGACACAAAACTCAAAGGGAGCGCAAGCCGCCCTCTGGCTCTTGCTTGCCATCAATCTCTTCAACTGGATTGATCGGCAGGTATTAGCGGCGGTGGTTCCGTACATTCGCGAAGAATTCTTTGCACCAGGCGTCGAGCAGGGTGCTTTCGTGGAATGGTTGTTGAAATTCTTCGGTAGTTTTCTCGGAGGCAATCCGGAAAATGCCATGATTGGACTTCTCGCCATGGCATTCATGGTCACCTATATGGTGACTGCACCAATCTTTGGCGCGCTGCGTATGAAGCGTTGGTGGATTATCGCGTTCGGCGTGATCGTCTGGAGTCTTGCCACAGGCGCATCTGGCATGGCCGGAACGTTCGCACTACTGCTGGTGTCACGCTGCTTCGTAGGCATCGGTGAAGCCGCTTATGGTCCGATTGCGCCCGCTATGCTCTCCGATCTCTTTCCGCTCGCTGTGCGCGGCAAGATCATGGCGTTCTTCTATCTTGCCATTCCAATCGGGTCGGCACTCGGCTTCGTGCTTGGTGGCGTGGTGGCAGCTTGGCTCGGCTGGCAGTGGGCGTTTTACCTGGTTGTCCCGCCCGGAATTTTGCTCGGCATCTGGTGCCTTTTCATGAAGGAACCACAGGTGGCGGGCGAAACAGCCGGAATTAGCGCGGCTCCAGCGCCAGCGAAACGTCTCAGCCTCAAAGGCTACATCGACATTTTGCGCATCCCGTCCTTCCGTTTCGATACGCTCGGGATGGCAGCGATGACTTTCGCTATGGGCGGTATCGCGTTCTGGATTCCGTCCTACATCCACGAATATCGCGGTGTGCCGAACTTGGCACAGGTCAATTTGATCTTCGGCGGCATCCTGGTGGTGGCAGGCATTGCAGGCACCGTTTGCGGTGGCTGGCTCGCTGACCGACTGCGCGATCGCGTCAAAGGTTCGTACTTTGTCGTATCGGGAGTGGCGATGCTGGTTGGTTTTCCTCTCTGGATCACCGCCCTATACGTGCCGTTTCCATACGCCTGGGGATTTATCTTCGGCGCCTGCTTCTGCCTGTTCTTCTCCACGGGTCCGACCAATACGATTCTCGCCAACGTCACTCATCCAGCTATTCGCGCCAGTGCCTTTGCGCTCAATATCCTGGTCATCCACTCGCTGGGTGATGTGATATCACCGATGGTGATTGGTGCAGTGGCGGATGCGACCGGTGGCAACATGAACACCGCCTTCATGGTGGTGTCCGCTTTCATCCTACTTTCCGGTGTAATCTGGCTTTTCGGTGCCCGTCACCTTGCCGCCGACACAGCAAAAGTCGCGGACACGACGGCCCAGGAGGAGCGATGAATGCAAACAACAAAGGCGTCCGGTAAGCTCACAATGAGAGAACTGGCGCTAATCACCTGGCGAAATTTGATTGCCCACGAAGTGCTCACGCGCACTTCGGCAATTGCCTTTTCGTCAATGATGGCGTCGGTTCCCTTTCTAATCCTGGCGCTGACCGCCTTCATCTACCTGCTTCCGGATCTCTCCGGGGCAGGTAGTTTGGGCATCGGCAACCTCACCCCCGAACAAGTGGAAGGGTTTCTCACAACCGCCTTTCCACCTGATGTGGCTCTGGTCATCTCCGATCAGATAACCCACATCCAACATCAACCTCCGATTGGACTGCTGTCCATCAGTATCTTCGTATTGCTGTGGATGGCGTCGACTGTTTTTGTAGACATCATGGATGCGCTCAATCGCATTTACGGTGTGGACGAAACCCGCGCCTACTGGAAGCTACGCCTCAACGCCATCATCATGATGCTGATCAATCTTGCGATTGGTCTGGTGGCATTGACTGTCATGTTGGCATGGCCGCAAATACTTTCACTGCTGCGTTTGTCCGGTGACGACGCACAATTGGCGACGACTCTCAAATGGGTGGTGGTGCCGATTGCGGTGATGGGCAGTATGGCGATGACCTTCCGCATGGGTCCGGCATCT